>JBHHZW010000014.1:0-15979 GCA_046758305.1 Bacteroidota bacterium
TACAGAGCGGGCAAGGTGCGCAGCATCGGCAGCATCACGGTCGACGAGACCGCCCTTCCGGTGCCGCCGTAGCCATCCCTCAAGCTTCCCGAAGGTTTTTCAAAGAAGCCTCCCGAAGACTTTCCAGCCTACATACGAGTGAACCTTCGGGAGGTTGGCCAAGAAGTTGCCAATCTGGACGAGATTTTTTCGACAGAGGTACTTGACTCACCCGATACGTTTCCGTACCATTCCGACCCGAGAAACCAGAAACCTCCCGAGCGTTTTCCAGGCAACATCCGATTACATCTTCGCGAGGTTGAGAAAGGTCTATGTGAACCAGACGGAATATATTCTTCGCGGGTAATTATCATCACATATACAGTCGAGGTGTCAATCGAGAAAATATTTTTGTCGATCATGAGAACTACAGTTATGCTCTTTCCCTTGAAAGAAAACATTCGATTCCATGCGATCTAACAGTGATAGCCTTTCGTTTCCTGCGCAATCTTTACCAACTTCTTCTGCGGCAAAATGGACAGTTACCACTTTCTGACTTCATCAAAGTCGTCTTCAACGCGTACGCACAGGAACCTAACAAATGGCGTCAGCGGTCTGGGAGCTTACTCGAGGGACGGTTTACGTATGTGCACGTCGATTCCGATTTGTATGTTTTGCAACTTTGCCGGTATATTCATCTGAACCCGGTGGAGGCAGGATTTGTAACGGCACCGGTGCGGTGGTTGTATTCGATTTATCAGGAGTGGATCGGAATGAGATCAACGTGGATGTACGATCCTGAGTTTGTGAAACGATATTTTCCTTGGCCGAGAGCGTATCAAGCCTTTGTGATCGGGAGGTTCGTTCCGAGTCAGAATTTGTTGAATCATGACCAGTTCTAAAGTTCAGGAACCCCTTCACTATGGCCATCGCATCAAAGATTGGCCGGAGGAAGAGCGTCCGCGGGAGAAACTGCTGAAACACGGCCCTGAAATCCTGTCCGATGCAGAACTGCTTGCTATTCTGATCGGATCCGGCACCGGTAAGACGACCGCCCTCGACCTAGCAAAGAAGCTCCTCATCGATCATCGTTCGCTCCGAGGGCTGGCGAGGACGTCTCCATCTGAGCTGAGAAAGCTTCGAGGAATCGGACAAGCGCGGTCGGTGGAATTGGTTGCTGCCTTTGAACTCGCACGAAGGCTCCAGGCAGAGGGAGATGAAAGACCGGTCACGATCCGGGGTCCGGAAGATGTGACCACTCTGTTCGTTCCGAAGCTGAGAGACTTGAAGAGAGAAGTTTTTTATGTCGTCCTGCTCAATTCGGCCAACGGTTTGCTGAAGGAAGTCAAGATTTCGGAAGGTCATCTCAACGCGAGCGTTGTTCATCCTCGTGAGGTGTTCAAGGCCGCCATCGACGAACTCGCAGCGAGTGTAATCCTCGTGCACAACCACCCCAGCGGTAATCCCGAGCCGAGTCCAGAGGACATTAGCATCACAAAGCAAATCGTCGAAGCAGGGAAAGTGATGTCGATCGAAGTGCTCGACCATATCGTGGTGGGAGGGAACGGATTTGTCAGCTTGGCAGAAAGAGGGTTTATTTGATGGACTGGAAAGGGCACTCCAACTCTTTGTTTTTGGAGATTTTGCTTGACAAAGTGGCGGAAGATCATTATCATAGTGGTTGTTGTAGCTAATCAAGATACCTATCCGCGCATTTCCGCAACACAAAGGAGGACCGAGTTTATGGAACACGTTCGACATCTCACGCGCGCTGTTGGTGCTCCTCTGCTGATGGCTGTCTTCCTAGCGGTCGCAGGCTGCGCCCGCGGACCGAGCGATGATGAAATGGCACAGCTCAACGATCTCCAGAGCGAGGTCGCGTCTCTTGAAAAACAAATTTCACAAAAGCAGCAGGAAGTTTCGTCGCTGCTGAATCAAGTCGATGCGAAGAACAAAGAGCTCGAGCAGTGCGAGAAGGATCAAGAGGATGCGAGGAAGCGTCTCGAGGAGGTAAAGTAAGCGGGCGTGCAACCAATCAAGCAACCGATGGTATTCAAAAAGAGGAGTTCAGAGCATCATGTTCCGAACCATTTCAATTGTGCTTGCCATGTATCTCCTGACAGTGGGTATCGATTACGCCGAAGCCCAGGAAAAAATGTCGAAGGAGGAGTGGCAGAGCCAGATTACTGAGTTCACAGCGAAGCGGAATCAGCTGAAATCGCAACTCGACCAACTGAACAGTGAAATCTCTGGCCTCAAGGCGAGAATCTCAGAGTTCGAAGCTGCGATCCAGCGCTGCAAAGACGAGACCTACGCTCTCGTGAAGGTTACGGACGCCGAAATCCAAGCGTTCGATCGAGAGCTCAGGGAACTGGAGCGCCGTGTTGAAGAATTATCCCGGATGTCGGATGAGCAACTGTTGAAGAACAAGAGCGAACTCGATAAAATCTCGTCAGCCCTGGGTGAATTAGGGGAGAGCAAGATCGGCGTGTTGCCGGAATTCTACGATCGAATTGTCCGTCTAGAGAATAGGATCGCCGCATTGCGGAAATCGCTGGTGGGAAAAGAGAAAGTGTACACCGTCGGCACATGGAAGCGGGACCGGGACTGCCTGTGGAACATTGCAAAGAAAAAGGACATCTACGACAACGCGTGGCGGTGGCCAAAAATCTGGCAGGGGAATCGCGATCAGATCAAGGATCCGGACCTCATCTATCCCGGACAGAAATTGAAGATCCCGAGCGCTGCGCCGTTGACGGCAGGTGAGAGTAAGGCAGCGAACGCATACTACCAGAAAAAGGCTGCCATGACTCCGGAAATAACTGAGTAGGAACAAGCAATCGGAGGTGAGTACCTCGTTTTTTCGATGGTGGAAGTGGTTCATACGTTGATCGAAAGCCCTGTTCCTGAAGGCTTCTTCAGAGAATAGGGCTTTTTTCGTTTCAATGGATGGAGGCGGCTTTCGGTCATCAGATTCCATATGTGCAGGAGCATCTGAGGAAGGAAGATACACTGGTGGAAAAAAAGATTAAGCTGGCAGGTGTTGACACGCTCACATTGCTCGGGGTCAACGACTCGAACCTGCAAATGGTCGAAGGTCGGTTTGACGCGAACATTGTCGTCCGAGGAGATAACATCACGGTTCGCGGAGAGCAGCCGGAGGTCGAGCAGGTCGAACGCGTGTTCAAGGAGCTGATCTACATACTCAGCAAGAATGGCAACCTGACGAGCAACGATGTCGATACGGTGCTTGACCTCGTCGCTGTATCTGGAGAAGGCGCATCAGAGCGGTTTCCGCGGTCCGTCAGAAAAGAAGATTACGATTCCGTCGTGCTCTTTACAAAAAACGACGTCATCCGAGCACGGACGCCCGGGCAGAAGGAATACGTGCGACAGGTGCGCAAGAATGACATCGTGTTCGCCATCGGACCCGCCGGCACGGGGAAGACGTACCTCGCTGTGGCAGTAAGCGTGGCGGCCCTGAAGAATCATGAGGTCGTAAAGGTGATCCTCGCTCGACCGGCGGTCGAGGCGGGTGAAAGCTTAGGATTCTTACCGGGCGACCTGCGCGAAAAGATCGATCCCTACCTGCGTCCTCTCTACGACGCACTCGAGGATATGTTGCCGCCGGAGAAGATCAAGGCCTTCATGGAGAAGCGGATTATCGAGGTGATCCCCCTCGCGTACATGCGTGGTCGGACGCTCAATAATGCCTTTGTGATACTCGACGAGGCTCAAAATGCCTCCAGCATGCAGATGAAAATGTTTCTGACGCGGCTCGGAGCGAATTCGAAGGCGATCATCACGGGAGACATTACGCAGATCGATTTGCCCGCGACGGCGATTTCGGGACTAGTCCAGATCCAGGGAATCTTGAAAGGACTGGACGGCGTGTCATTCGTCTATTTCAATCCGAACGATGTCGTGAGGCATAAACTTGTCAAGGATATCATCGACGCCTACCACAAGTATCACACGAATAACCATGGCCAGAACTCGTCGGGTGAGAAGCTGAATAATGAGAGATCTGACAGGCGTTCATAAGACGTCTTGCAGCAAGAGCCTCTGAGGAGAACCCTTCCTCGTTCGTAGGACCACTCCAACACTATCAGCACTCGCTTCGTTTTGCCTGCTCCCAGAGTCTATCCATTTCCTCGAGAGTTGATTGTCGGATGTCCTTTCCCTGCTGTTTAAGACTCCGTTCAATGTATCTAAATCGCTCGATGAATTTCTCAACGCTCGATCGGAGAGCATTCTCTGGGTTCACCCCGATGAATCGCGCATAATTTACGAGCGCAAAGAGCAGGTCGCCAAACTCTTGCTCAATTTTCTCTTTGTTTTGTCGAGAATCTTTTTCAACTGCACGGTGAAACTCGTTCGTCTCTTCTTCAACTTTTTTCCACACTTCATCTTTGTCCTTCCAGTCAAATCCGAGTTTGGAAGCCTTATCCTGCAATCGAAACGCTCGTAGCAAGGCTGGAAGCTCCTTGGGTACACCATCCATGAGGGACGAACGTCCCTCTGTAAGCTTCAATGCTTCCCAGTTTCGCTTGACTTCGTGAGCATCCTTCACCTGCGTTTCTCCGAAAACGTGAGGATGTCGTCGCACCAGTTTTGCAGAAATGCTCTCGATGATTTCACGGAGTGTGAATTCTTTCGCCTGCTCCGCGATGCTCGCGTGAAACACGACGTGGAGCAGCAGGTCGCCGAGCTCTTTCTTGAGGTCCTCCCAGTGTTTCTGATCGATTGACTCGACGACTTCGTAGGCTTCCTCCAGCAGACTGTGACGGATCGACTCGTGCGTTTGCTCGCGATCCCAGGGACATTCTCGTCGAAGCCGGCGGACGATCTCGACGAACTGTTCAAATTCTTTCGTTGCCAATGCGGTTCTCCTTCAGTGGCAGGAACGGACCAATCCAACGTATCAATTTTTGTGTTGAAAATCAAAACGCGAGTGGACGAAGTGCGTTGGACTTTCCACGGTGATTTCTGTATATTGACGCCCGATGATTCATCGTTTTGAATTTATCGAATGAAAATTTGTGTAACCTATGCAGCCTAAATTTGTCCTGTTACTTTTCATCGTTCTTTCGATTGGATTCTTTGTCCTCTTCTTGCTGGGAACTCCTCGTATGGCTGATCTTCTACTCTACAACGGATTAATTTACACCGTCGACGGACAGTTCAGTGTTGCCGAGGCCGTTGCGGTGCGAGGGAGGAGGATCGTAGGCGTGGGAAAAACCGAGGATCTTCTCAAGAAATTTGACGCGAAAGAAACGTTGGACCTACAAGGCAAGCCAGTGTTTCCCGGCTTCATCGACGCGCACGCGCACTTCCTTGGGCTGGGGCTGAGTTTTCTCATTTTGGATTTAGTCGGGACAACGTCCCCTGAGCAGATTGCATCACTGGTGCGGGAACGTGTGCGCGGGTTGGGGGTCGGTCGGTTGATCCTTGGACGAGGGTGGGACCAGAACGATTGGCCGGTGAAGCAATTTCCGACGCGTGAGATACTCGACGAGGTCGCACCGGATAATCCTGTCTACCTCGTCCGGATCGACGGCCACGCCGCCTGGGTAAACAGCAAGGTACTGGAACTGGCCGGGATCACAAGCCAGACCTTTGAGCCGGAAGGTGGGAGAATCATCCGCGACCTAGCGGGCAACCCGACAGGCATCTTCGTCGACAGGGCGATTGACGTGCTTACGCCCATCTTCCGGGTCGAACGGCCCACCCTCCTTACCTACACAGCTGATGAGCTCAGACAAGCAGGTGGGCTGGCTGCCCGAGTGTGCGCGGAGTCTGGCTTGACCTCCGTCCAAGATATGGGATCGACTCTTGAAGAGATTCAGGTGTTGAAGGAGCTCCTCGCCGAGGGGGACTTCCCCGTTCGTCTGTATGTTGCGATCGATGGGTCGGACACCGCAACGTACGAATTCTACTTTGAACGCGGCCCGGAAATTTCTCTTTTCGACAACAAGTTGACAGTGCGCGCACTCAAGCTCTGGGCTGACGGGGCGTTAGGTTCGCGCGGGGCCGCGCTCATCGAACCCTATGTCGACGAAGCCGGGAACCGAGGTTTAACGAGGACTTCGGAGGAGGAACTGCTCCGTAAGTGTGTCGAGGCTCTCGATCACGGGTTTCAAGTATTCACACACGCTATCGGGGATCGCGGCAACCATATCGTCCTGAATGTGTACGAAAAGGCTTTGAAGGAGAGACAGACGAATGACTACCGATTCCGCGTTGAGCATGTGCAGGTGCTTCATCCCGACGATATGCTGCGATTCCGTGAATTGAACATCATACCGAGCATGCAGCCGACACACTGCACATCGGATATGTATTGGGCGATTGACCGCCTGGGACCCGATCGAATAAAGGGAGCGTATGCCTGGAGGTCGCTCTTGGATTCAGGAGTGATCATTCCGGGCGGCTCAGATTTTCCGGTAGAAAGTCCGAATCCACTTTGGGGAATTTACGCTGCAGTCACTCGTCAGGACCACCGCGGGTGGCCGGAAGGCGGGTGGTACCCTGAGCAGCGAATGACCATCGAAGAGGCAATCCGAAGCTTCACGATCTGGGCAGCGTTCGGTGCGTTTGAAGAAAATCTGAAAGGCTCCATTGAGCCCGGTAAGCTCGCTGACCTCGTGGTGCTCTCGAAGGATATCGTCACCATCGCGCCGAGGGAAATCCTGACGACGGAGGTGCTTATGACCATGGTCGGAGGGAACTGGGTGTTCAAGAAACCTGATGAAGTCGCAGTACGACAATAGAACCTCGATCGAAAACAGCAGAGAGGTCGTGACAATGAGTTACGTGGAACAGCACAAAATGATCGAAGAGTTGAAAGATTATGCTCACCGAATGAAGGGACGTGACGCGTACGATTTCGACATGCTCCTCAAACGAGACAAGGACGACGAGATGCTGGACTCGCTTGCCTTCAAGAGGCTTCAAGAGCTGTACGAGTCGTATGCCGGAAAGCGTCGGTGACGGCTGCAACTTTGGCAATGGGGTTGGTGTTTCATATCGCGTGATATTCCAGTTCTGAAGCGGCCGCCCAGCAAATGAAATCCTTTCGAGACCTCAAGCTTTCCTCCAAGATCCTCCTTGGCATTGTTCCCCTCTTCATCGCATCCGTCTACCTCAGTGTCCGACTGAATAACGAGTTTCAAGAAGACCAGATGATGGAACAGGCGCTCGCATCCGCAGAGACGTACGCTGACATCATTCGGGAATCGCTTGTGAACATGATGGTTAACCGCCTGCAGGTTGACGAATCCTTTCTAGCGCAGATGGGCAACCTGCAAGAAATCGACAGTCTCCGGCTTGTCCTGAACGACCTCCGATTGCGCCCGCTGCTCATGACGCCCGAGCGAGCACAGCGAATCAGGAAGAAAATGGATGAATACAGCATCTCTGATGCGATGGAACGGGAAACGATCCTTTCTGGCACCCCGAAGTGGGAGCGCAACGGTGATTCCTTCCGCGCCATCATCCCGTTTAAGGCGGATGTACGGTGCCAGCGATGCCACCAGGTCGAAGTAGGGTATGTACTTGCTGCGGCAAATATTCATATCTCCCTATCCCGCATTTCGCAAGCGATTGAGAGCAATGCTGAACGCACGTTCTGGATATTCGTCGGTTTTACCATTCTTGCAGTATCCATCGGTGCATTCATTTTTCGACGGTTTGTCGGTCGTCCAGTGAAGGAATTGATGAAAGGGACCGAGGAAATTGCTAGCGGGAATCTTTCGTACTCGGTGAGGGAGAATCCTCGCGGCGACGAACTAGGCCGGCTCGGGGGAGCTTTCGACTCCATGCGTGCAGCTCTGAAGAAAAACGTCGAGCAACTCGAGGAACTCAACGCGACGCTTGAAGCGCGAAAGGGGCAGCTGGAGGATTCGCTCGAAGCATTGGGGAAAGCTCAGGAAGAGCTCATACAATCGGAACGCATGGCCACCGTGGGACAAATGGCAAGCTCCATTATCCATGATTTCAAAAACCCGATGAGCATTATCTACTCGTACATCCAGATGCTGAAACAAAACGCAAGCCGTGGCGGTAAACGTCGGCATGAGGCCTATGATGGGATCATGAAATCCGTCGAGCGTATGCTCGATATGACTCAGGAGCTGCTCGACTTTTCCCGAGGCGAAATGCGCCTGCAGCTCTCCGAGTGCCGCGTTGAAGACTTTATCGCCGACGTTGTTGAGGGCGTCAAGATGAACCTAAGCAAAAACAACGTCAAGATCATCGTGGACCAACGGTACCACGGTGCCCTCATCCTGGACGTTGACCGGTTGCGACGGGCTTTGATCAACATCGTCAACAACGCTCAGGAGGCAATGCCAGACGGCGGGACCTTGACGCTGCGGACAGAGGGGGAGGATGGACATGTGAAAATTGAAATTGCAGACACTGGGATTGGTATCACCGAGGAGATCAGGGAAAGAATTTTCGAACCGTTCGTCACGCATGGAAAGTCCAAAGGAACTGGTCTAGGTCTGGCAATTACCAAGAGGGTCATCGACGAGCACCGAGGTTCGATCTCAGTGAAAAGCGAGTGGGGCAAGGGAACAACTTTCACCATTCACCTACCCGTGCTCTCGATCGACGATGAAAACCGCTCGACTTCGTCACGCTTGCCCGGACGAACGCGCGGGACTGATTGAAAAGCAAGGAATTCGAATCTGGTTGTTCGATAAGCAGTACCGCGCTCCACTTACCACAACCCACTGAATACAGTCAACCTTCCGGAAAAATCACTTGCCACTGTTGCCGCAATGATTTATATTGAAATTGGGAGTTTTCTCTTGTCGATGGCGACGCCATCTCCGGATGTGAATTCGAAGGATCACTTGGTGGAAGTATCCCTTCTTGGAGAATGCGTGCTGGGGGGACCTCGTTGATCATCACGTGTCTTCACCATTTCGACCCTGAAGGAGATTTCTTATGGAACCAGGTAGCCGTGAAAAACCGCCGCTTGTCTCCCTGAGGGCAATCCAGTGGAAGTGGGTGTTTGTTGCCTTCTTTTTCTATCTGTTCTACAGCTATTTTCCCACGCTCACCATCTACGCCGTTACCGGAAGCGAATACACGCTGTTCATCTATCTCCTGGGGTTCGTAGTGTCCGGATTCCTCGTCGGTTATATGTCCAGAGGCTACACAATTCGTGAGCCAGCAATCGGTGCCGTATTCTTCTTGACTGTCTTCTTCCTCACGGTTGTGGTATCCGGAACGAGTCCGTCCCTGTATTTTGGATGGGTCATTTGGATGCTGCTGGGTTTTTTCCTGGGACTGACGGGCGCATGGATAGGCGAGAAGGTCCAAGCGAAAGTCGATCGCAGACTCCAGCAACGAACAGCTCCACAACAAGACAAAATCGAAGCGTGAGACTCTCGTGCCGGGAAGAATGGCCCCATGGCAACTGCAACTGCAAGACTGAATCGCCTCGGCGTTTTGACTGGTGGGGGTGACTGCCCCGGACTCAATGCGGTAGTCCGCAGCGTTGCCAAGCCAGCGATGTCATTCTTTGAGTGTACTGTTGTAGGGATACTGGATGGGTTTGAAGGATTGGTGGAAGGACGAATGCGAGAACTCTCGAGGCTCGATGTTTCAGGGATCATCAACCTTGGCGGAACGATTCTCGGTACCTCAAACAAAGGCGACCCGTTTCACTATCCGGCTAACTCAGCTGATAGGGTGAAGATCATCGATGCATCCGACAAGGCGCTGCGGCATTACCGAGAATGGGGATTGGACGCTCTGGTCGTAATTGGCGGTGATGGGACGATGAACATCGCGCACAAAATCACCGAGTTGGGCATGAATGTAGTCGCCGTTCCGAAAACGATCGATAATGACATCGAGGCGACAGACCAATCCTTCGGGTATGACTCCGCTCTCGTGGTGGCGACGGAGGCCATCGACCGTCTCCAGACGACAGCGTCTGCACATAAACGAGTGATGGTCGTTGAGGTCATGGGGCGGTACGCAGGCTGGATTGCACTCGGAGCAGGTCTTGCGGGCGGTGCGGATATCATTCTCATTCCGGAAATCCCCTTCCAATGGGATATCATCTACAAATACTGTGTGGAACGGAGCAAGACCGCGAAGTTTACGATCGTTTGCGTCGCGGAGGGTGCACGACCGGCGGAGGGTGAGCTTGTGGTAAAGGAAAAGGATGTGAAACGAACTGATCCCGTGCGGCTCGGGGGCATCGGTGATGTTGTCGCAACAAAGGTTTCCGCCGAGATGGGTCTGGAGACTCGCGTGGCGGTGCTTGGACACTTACAGCGAGGAGGTACGCCTTCACCCTTCGACCGAATCCTTGCGACCAAATTCGGGTCGATGGCGACTCAGCTGGCTTCGGAAGGGAAATTCGGTCACATGGTCAGTTTGCGAGGTACCGATGTTGTGTCCGTGCCCTTGCAGGATGCCATCAAGCGGCAGCGACTTGTACCTCCTGATCATCAGATGATCTGCGCTGCTCGAGCGGTCGGCACGTGCTTTGGAGACTGACGAAGAGGTGTGGTGCCAGGGAGGAAGAAGAATATTTTCATCGTAGGTCTCCCAGGAGTTGGCAAGACCGTACTCATCAGGAACGTTCTTGGTCACCTTGCGAGGACTACCACGAAGGGATTTTACACGGAGGAGATAAGGAAAGGTGGAAATCGGGTTGGGTTTTCTCTGAAGACTGTCGATGGGCGGCTCTATACGTTGGCCCACGTTACTGATGTAGTCAGTCGATATCGTGTTGGCCGGTACAAGGTCGACCTTGGAACGTTCGAGCGAGTCGTCGACGAAGAACTGAAGGTGCACAGGGACGTAACTGCCTACGTGGTCGACGAGGTGGGGAAAATGGAATGTCTTTCCCCTCTGTTTCGACGTCGTTTGAAGGAAATTCTGGAAAGTGAAGCCGACGTCATTGCGACAATCGCAGCGAAGGGAGATGAATACATCGAAGCGGTGAAGAATCGGAGCGATATCAGTGTAGTTCACCTCACGCGCCAGAATCGAGACGAGATGTTGAAGGAGGCCTTGAGGTTGTGTGGAGTGGCTGAATCGAACTCGGTAGTGAAAAGATAAGCCATGATGGACGCGACACAAGTCGATGTCATCACGCAAACAAGCTGTCCCGGACTCCATCTGCTGAAGCGTGGGAAAGTGCGGGATATGTACGACGTGGGGGAGTCCCTGCTCATTGTTGCAACGGACCGACTGTCTGCGTTCGACGTCGTCATGCCCCAGGGCATCCCATGTAAGGGGATGGTGCTGACGCAGATGGCGGGCTACTGGTTTGACGTCATGAGTGACATCGTGCCGAACCACTTGATATCGAGCGATGTCAGGGATTTTCCGCGCGAATGTTGGCCGTATGAAGAGCAACTACGGAACCGCTCCATGCTTGTGAAGAAGGCGAAGCCGATTCCGGTTGAGTGCATCGTGCGCGGGTATATTAGCGGGTCCGGCTGGAACGAGTATAAAGAGCGTCGATCCGTGTGCGGAATTCAGCTCCCCGCGGGGCTTCGAGAATCTGAGAAACTATCAGAGGCGATCTTCACACCGTCGACAAAGGCTGAGATCGGCACTCATGACGAAAACATTGCATTTGAAGATGCGGTGAAACTCGTCGGACTGGAAGTTGCCGAGCGCATCCGCGGCCTCAGCCTCGCGGTGTACAAGCGGGCCTGCGCGATCGCCGAGAGCAAGGGCATCATCATGGCAGATACGAAAATGGAATTTGGGTTTACCGACGACGGCAAAGGGGATCTCCTGCTTATCGACGAACTCCTCACGCCGGACTCCTCGCGATTCTGGCCAAAGGATAAGTACGCGCCGGGCAGATCGCAAGAAAGCTTCGACAAGCAGTATGTCCGCGATTACCTTCTCTCCATCAACTTCAACCGGAAACCGCCCGGCCCGACCTTGCCGGATCACGTGATCGAAACGACGAGTCAGAAATACCTGGAAGCGCTGGAACGATTGATGGGGAGAAGATTGTCGTGATGCGTGGTACGAAGGATGGTCTACTCCATTCTTGAACATCCCGCCGACCTCGGGATCGAAGCACGGGGTAAGACGCTGCGTGAGGCGTTTGAGGAAGCTGCGGTTGCCTTGACTTCCGTCATCGTGGACCTCGACGCCGTCGGTGTCATGATCGATCGGATTCTGACCGTGGAGGCGAGGGATGTTGAGAGCCTTCTGGTCAGATGGCTTTCCGAGCTGCTCTATTTGTACGACGGCGAGGGTTTCCTGTGTAAAGAGGCGCACATCCAGCAATTTTCTCCCACGCGGATGGAGGCCAAGGTCCGAGGTGAATGGTATGCAGCGGGAAAACATCGCACGAAGCTGGACGTGAAGGCGATAACGTACCACCAGCTAGAAATCAAAGAAGATCTGAGTGGTGGGTGTATTCGTGTGTACCTCGATATTTGAGGGAGGAGAGAAAATGGCCAAGTACCAGAAGATTGACGAGTATCGCTACCTCATCCCGAAATCCTACAGGACGGGAATGTTGACCGATGGTTTGATCTATGCCAACGAAGACTTAATGCGACAAATCGAGAAGGATCTCACATTTGACCAGGTAGCGAACGTTGCGACCTTGCCCGGACTGGTCGGACGATCGCTGGCAATGCCCGATGCACATCAAGGATATGGATTTGCCATCGGGGGTGTGGCAGCTGCCGATTTGGAAACGGGGGTCGTCTCCGCCGGCGGCGTAGGATTCGACATCAACTGTGGAGTTCGACTGTTGGCCTCACCCTTGTTGGTGGAGGAAGTCCGACCGAAACTCGACGCTCTGCTGAATCAGCTCTTCCGGGACATTCCTTGCGGAACCGGGCGAAGCGGCCTCGTAGAACTCAACTATGCGGAACTGGACAGGGTGTTAAACGATGGGGTGCGCTGGAGTGCGGAGCGTGGATACGGAACTCCAAGCGACCTCGAGCACATTGAAGAAAACGGTTGTCTCAAGAATGCGGATGCTTCCGTCGTGAGCCGCCGTGCGAAAGAGCGGGGAAAGAACCAGCTTGGAACCCTTGGCTCGGGAAATCATTTTCTCGAAGTGCAGCGAGTGGCGGAAATTTTTGACGAGGAGGTGGGAAAGGCGTTCGGTTTGTTCATGGACCAGGTCGTCGTTCTGATCCATACCGGTTCCCGCGGCCTCGGCCATCAGGTATGTACTGACTACCTGGAAGTCATGCAAGAGGGCATGCGGAGGTATGGGATTTCGATCGTCGACCGTCAGTTGGCCTGTGTGCCCATCCGGTCGCGCGAGGGGCAGGATTATCTCAAGGCTATGGCGGCGGCGGCCAATTTTGCATTCACGAACCGACAGCTGATCACGCACTGGACGCGTAAGGCGTTCGAGCGTGTTCTTGGTCGGGGGGAATTGCAGCTCGTCTATGATGTTGCCCACAACATCGCGAAGGTAGAAGAGCACAAGGTGAGCGGGACAACAAGAAAAGTCCTTGTCCACCGCAAGGGTGCCACGCGCGCGTTCCCGAGAATGCGACCCGAGCTTCCGAAAGACTACTTCGAGGTCGGCCAGCCTGTCCTCATCCCCGGGAGCATGGGTACCTGCTCCTACGTCCTTGTTGGGACAGAGAAAGCAATGGAGGAAACCTTTGGCTCCACCTGCCACGGAGCCGGCCGCGCCAAGAGCCGACACGCCGCCAAGAAAGAAATCTCGGCTGAACAGCTCGTGAAGGACCTGAAGAACCGCGGTATCCAGGTCAAAGGCGCTTCGAAGAGCGGCCTCACCGAGGAGAATCCGAACGCGTACAAAGACGTGAGCCAGGTGGTCGATGTGGTGCACAAAGCCGGAATTTCCAAGAAAGTAGCGAAGTTAATCCCGATCGGGGTCATCAAAGGGTAGGATGCGACCGATTGCCGAACCTCCACTGCCGCCGATCCTCGTCCATCAGTCATCAATCAGACTGTCCCGCTTTGCCGGGCGGCTAGCGAGGTGAGCGGGACGAGGTCTCGTCTCGACCTTGTGGCGAAGCCACCCACTTGTAGTCGAAACGGACAATCAGCGATGATTTGTTGCTCCTTTCAGAGCTTTAATCCATCACTTGAGCCGCTTTGATTCGAAAACCTGCACCCGAGAATCCACTCGCGCCGGAGTTCCTCTTGCTTGCATACTGCCACGGCTATTTTCCGATGGCGGATTCGCGCACCGGACCGATCAATTGGTACTCTCCCGACCCGCGTGCGATCCTCGAGCTTCAAGATTTTAGCATGACGCGGTCGCTCCGTCAGGCGCTGAGAAAGCATCTGTACCTAATTCGAGTGAATACTTCTTTCGAGGGGGTTATTCGGGGGTGTGCTGACCGTCGGGACAGCTGGATCTCCGAGCAAATCATCAAAGCGTATACGGACCTGCACCGACTCGGATACGCGCACAGCGTCGAGGCGTGGAAGGACGAAAGTCTTGTCGGAGGACTGTATGGCGTTAGTATCGGCGGTGCGTTCTTCGGGGAGTCGATGTTCCACCGGAAGGTCCACGCATCGAGCTATGCGCTTGCGTTCCTGGTTGAGCGGCTCTCTGAGCGCGGCTTTGAGCTGCTCGATATTCAATTCATGACAGAGCACTTCTCGCGCTTGGGTGCGCGAGAAATGCGGAGGGAGGACTATCTTGCACGACTCCGGCGAGCGATCAGGAAAGCTTGCGCGTTTGTCTAAGATTGCCTGAATGACGGAAAAGTTGAACAACAGGTACTTTGGATGTGGAAGGTGAGTGTTGACGCGAATAGGTTGCATGTGAGGGGTAATTTCATTTCATTGGTTTTTGTTGAATCCGTGTCTTGTCTTCCAGATCATGTCAAGCCTTCTGCTTAATGTCTATGGCCTACAAGGTGCTCGTTGCCGACGATGATGATGGACAGTGCCAGTCACACTCGTTCGCTCTTGAGGAAGCTGCATCGATCATAGGAGAGACTGTAGAAATCGTCCTAGCGAAGGACAGCGTCGAAGCTCGCCAGAAACTCATGTCCGAAGCGTTCAGCCTTGCGATCATCGATAACGATTTCGGAGACCAGAAGGTAAAGGGCCATCTGCCCGGGATCGCGTTGATGCAGCTCGCCCGGAAAAGTGGTCCGAACGTCGGTACTCCGATGGTATTTTGCACCGCCAACGCGTACGATGGGCTTACCTCAATGGTGGAAAAGTACAATGGGATTTATTTGCCGAAATCGAAGTATGACCTCGAGAAGGTCGCCGCAATGTTTGCCGAGCAGTTGAAGAAAGACAAACGCTAGCGTACTGCGGTTCGGAGTCAATCCACACTGCACTGTATCTCTTTTGATGAGCCCCGACGCCTGTAGGAGTCTTGAACTCGCAGAGTTGTAAATCGACGAAGTCGGAACTCGGTTCTGTGCCCTCCTCCCATGTATGCATCCCAACTCGCATCTGTAACTCAAAAGTCCTTCCAATTTGTTCAAACAGTCTCGGGTATCCTCAGAGACTTCTGACATCAGTCTCCGGAAAGCATCGAGAGATCAGAGTAATTGCATTCATATGAAAACCAACGTTTCATGCGCAATCATCTAACCAACCGATAGACCATGAACCCTGTTTATCGTCTCATTGTGCTTGGCGTACTCTTCGGGATCGTCGCGCTTTTCACGAGCAGTATGATTCACGGAGCAGAGGTCGCCCTGCAAGCGCAGGAGTACGACCAGCATCGCGATGTTTATAAGTTTGGTCAGGGTGTCAACCTGGGAATTGTCGTCCTCATCATCATTCATGCGATGCTTGCGGGGATTGCCTTCGTATGGTTTTATCACATCACGTACGATCGACTTCCTCTACAAAAAGCAGCAAAGGGAATGTCGTTTGCTGCCCTTTTTGTTGTGGTTGCTGACCTACCATCGTGGTTATCCAACTACACGACGTTCAACATACCGGATTTGCTTGCCTTCAGCGGGACGCTAGCGAGCGTGCTTTCTACGCTCATTGCCGGCATCCTTCTCGGAATTCTTTACGAACT
>JBHHZW010000015.1:0-15539 GCA_046758305.1 Bacteroidota bacterium
TCCTGCAGCCTTACGAAGTCGTTTTCGATGCGCTTCCCGATATCGTACCGCAGGACGAGGACGCCGCCTAAGTTGAGTCGTACGCCGCCGCCAACGCTACCGTAGGTTTGACGGTATTTGAAATCCCAGGCACTTCCCGCGTCGAAGAACAGCGCGCCCCGGAACGCACCGAAGGCTACTCCGCCGAAAGGGAAGCGAATCCCAAACTGGTCGATGAAGGGAAATCGGATTTCATTGCTGACCAGCCAGAGTTTCCTACCGCGTAATGACCACCGAGGCCATCCCCGGAGGTCCCAGCTACCGCCCATGAAAAAGCGGCGAGATTCTTTTCCCTCATTCCAGAATATCCAAAACCGCGTGGCGTATGCGCTGCGACGGCTCAAGCGGAAATAGTGCCGGTAATCAAGGATGACCGTATAGTAATTGACGTTCGAGAACAGGATGTCCGACGTGTAGGCGAGCGTTAGCTTGAAGCGGTTGCCGTCGAGAGGTCCGGTTGGTCCCCAGAGGGAATTGTCATGCACGAACGTGAGAGAGTTCGAGAGGAGCAATGCCTTCCGCTCCTTCACGCCTTCAATCACTTCCTTGTCAGAGTTTGCCAGGCTCGTGCTTACCTCAACTCGCTTGAACTTTGAAAGAGGGTAGCTGAGGGCAATGTAGCCGCCGAAGACACGCTCAAAGAAGAACAGGTCGGGATCCCGGAGGTCGTACCGTCGACCGGAAAAGTGGAAGATGCCGTACGCATAGTTCGTCCGCTGGAAGAGCGAAAGGCGCGTGATGGCGATATTCCAGCTCTCGAGAAACTCGTCCTGTGACTGCGCGGAATTGTACAAGAGGAAGTAATACTGGTCGTTTCCGAGAACGTCGCTCAACGCGACGAGCGCCCCTCCAGATGTCCCAAACACCGGGTCAGTGGAGATTTGACTCTGGGCAATGTCGAGACTGTATTTTCCGGCATACCTGAGCGTCTGAACTTCGGATGAACCCGCGACGGAATTCGGCGCCCAAGGGTTCTCTTTCTCAAGGAGGACTACATGCTCCTTCGTCACGGAAGAATCAATCAAAGACTGGATGCCGGAAATCATCCGGATTTGAAAACTGAAATTGTCGAATGCGGTGAAGATGAGCTCATCGCCGTTCGTCCACGCAGGGTCAAACGCCGCCGTGGTGAGGTTCGTCACCCGGTGGAGCACCGTCGGCAGACGGGCAGGCTCCTGAGCAGCAAGAGAGGCTCCCTCGCTCCACGATGCTGTCTCCGCCAGCGCAACGGGGAGTTCGGTTGAAGAGAAATCCATTGCCCAGATATTCTGTCCACCGCCTCTATCAGACGTGAACGCAAGCTTGCGCCCGTCCATCGACCAAGCAGGAGACAAATCGTTTTGGTGACCGTACGTGAGATACTCGATATCTCCGGTAGGGAGGTCGTACAGAAACAAGTTGTACTTTCCGTGCTGTCCGAAGGGCGTCCGGTCGGAACTGAATGCGATCTTTCTTCCTCTCGGGGACCAGGCGGGGTCGCGGTCGTCAAAGTAGTCATTCGTCAACCGCTGGAGAACTTTTTTCTCGAGGTCACAGATATAGAGGTCGTTGTTGCCAGATTTGTCTATCGAGGTGAACACCAAGCGCTTCCCATCGGGTGCCCACGAGACGGATCCGAGAGCCACGAGGTCCTTGAACCGCAATGATTCGACAACTTTTTTCTTCTCGATGTCATACAGATGGAAGACATCGTTTTCTCCACTCTTCGTCACGAAGGCGAGGGTGCCGTCCTTCGACACGTCCATTCTGCTCTGGAAAAGGTGGAAGGCCTCAAACTCGTCTGTTTTCTCACCCTTGATGATTGCCTCGGGTTTTTCCTTCGGCCTGTCGAGTGATTTGCGGAAGACGCTCGTGTAACCAGTGTGGTTGCCGATGAAAAAGACCACCCGCTCGTTGGCATGCTGATAATACACAGGTTTGGAATTGAACCCATCTGTGACGAGACTGGTGGAAACCTTACTCGGAGAGTCGTTCTCCGCAAGCAGCGGATAGTATTGTTTCTTCAGAGCGTAGATCCACTCTTCGTCGAACTCCTTGTAGTTCTTTCCGAGGGTGATCTTCATGACCTGCTTGAAGGAGCTTGCTTTCCAGAAGTTTTCCATGAGGAGGAGGATCTTTTCCTTGCCATAGTGCTCCGCGATGTACTGGAGAATATTCTGCCCCTCTTTGTACATCAGGTAGGTCCCAAAGATGTAGTCCATCTCTGATAGCGGGACGAGGTAGTCGTTGAGGACAGCGTCCCGGAGAATCATTTCAGCTTGCGAGTCCCATTTGATCGACCAGTACTCCGCGAGGCCCTCGGTGAACCAGAGCGGTGGAAACCGGCTTCGGTCTTCCCGATGGTCGACGAGGACGCGTCCGATTTTGCTGTGCATGAACACGTGAACGAGTTCGTGCTGTATGACGTGTTGGAAATCATGAAGCGATCCGTTGGAGGGAATCACGACGCGCCCTTTGAGAAACTCGAAGAATCCGCCTACTCCTTCAGGAATGAAACCTGGCGTAGTATTCGTCTGCTGGAAGTGAAGGTGCGTGCTGTAGAAGATCAGCGGGATACGGTGTTGAACGTTGTGGTTGAACTTCTCCTGGAGAATTCCATAACTCTCTTCCGCGAAGTACGCTCCTCGCTCAGCCAGCTCTTTCATCTCCGGGTAGTAGTAGATATCAAAGTGTTCGGTCTTCAGGACGTGCCAGTCGAAGTCCGTGTACTGGACTTTGTTCCGACCGAAGTAGTGAAATTGACCGGAGGTAGGTGTAGGGAACAGAGCGATCAGCCCAACGAGAAGAAACACCGCACGTTTCATGCCGTCAACCCCGCAGATCGAATCGCACGCACAGTCTCCCGACGTGCGCTTGAGCTGGTGATGGAGCTTACACTTTCGCCAGTTGTAACTTCAAATAATCGATCACCTTCACGGAAGTCGGGTCAACGCCGTTGAGAATCGCGAGGTAAAAGCTGACCCAGTCTCCAAGGTAGACCAACGAGAACATCCGTGCAAGCACGGAACGGCCCTCGCTCTGCACTTCCGTGATGGAAGCAGCACACTCGCCGATGATGTCTTTCGTAATGTCCATGCGCTTCTGAACACGAAGGTGGTCATCCCTGTCACGTAATATAATGACTGCCATATTCTTCATCAAGTCTTTCAGAACATGCCATCCAGCAACTTCGTTGTGATTCATTTCGGGTAGCACATTTCCGAAGGCCAGGACCTTTGCGTTTTCTGCCAGCTGTGCTCGCCATCGCAGATTCACCGAATCAAACCTTTCGGTTGAAGAGTACAAGATGGGGAGTTTTCCTTTCAAGCGATATGCAAGGTCGATTGCGAGGTTGCGCGTCGAAACGACGTCCTTGTAGCGTTCCGACAGGGCCTTGAGGAGACTCACCGTTTCCTTCCAGGCGGACTGGTTCGCCTTCGCTAAGCGCAGCTTGTTAAGCGTGATGAGCATCGGAAAGAACGAGTACCCCAGCGCAGCACGGGGTGGAAATCCCGGGGGAATCGTGATGAAGGAGTGTCCATACCGTTTTGCCATCGATGCCAATTCTCCCTCGCTACTGATGCAGACAATTCTTGCTTTGCGCTTTTTAGCCTCACGATGAGCTGCGATGGTCTCCTCCGTGTTTCCGGAATAACTGGAGACGAAAGCGAGACTATTCTGACTAACAAATTCGGGCAGCGAATAGTGCCGGTTGACGAAGATTGGAATTCGTAACTGGTCTGCAAGATACGATCGCAGGAGGTCTCCGCCGATCGCGGAACCGCCGAGGCCTGTTATGATGATGTGCTGAATCCCCCGGACATTGAGCTTCACTTCCGCGGCCCTTGCGATGCGAACCGCGTCTTCCACCTGCTGGGGAAATTCGACGAGAAGCCTGAAAAAGTTGGAACGGTCGACGATTTGGATGTCTTCGATCGTCATAGGGCGAATGTTTTTCGTTCGGCTTTCACCGGTCTTGCTGAATCAATGGATCCGAAGCACTTGATGAGGGATTCGATTCTTGGTTTTTTCTGCTTGTTGGTCTCACCGAAGTGGAACGGAAGGGGTCTTAACTTCCTAGGTCGATGTCAGGAAATTTTTCTTTTACGATCGAAGTGAGATATTCTTTGACATCTTCTTCGGAGTGCATCGTCATCGCTTTCTTGGCGATTTTTCTCGCTTCTTTGTACCGTATCGAGCGGATAATTTTTTTGATTTCCGGCAACACTGATGGAATCACGCTGAACTCGTCGAGTCCGAGTCCGACGAGGAGGACCGTCGCGAGGGGGTGCCCTGCCATCTCACCGCACATGCCGACCCATACATTCCTCTGATGTCCGTGTTCGATGACGAACTGGATAGCTTTCAGCACTGCAGGGTGGAATTCCTGATACAAGTTGGAGACGAACGTATTCGCCCGGTCGACGGCGAGGAGATACTGAATCAAGTCGTTCGTACCGATACTCAGAAAGTCAACTTCCGCGGCCAGCTCTTGCGCCAATACCGCCGCGGATGGCGTTTCGACCATCGCTCCGATGGGGGCTCGTTCATCGAACGGGACGTTCCGTTTCCGAAGTTCTGTCTTTGCCTGCTCCAGGTAGCGTCGCGTTTCGCGAATTTCTTTCACGCTCGTGACCATCGGGAGCATGATACCGACGTTCTTCCGAGCGCTCGCCTTCAGCAGGGCACGTAGCTGCTGCAGAAACATTTCCGGCTGGTCGAGCGATATTCGTATTCCACGCCACCCGAGGAATGGATTGCTCTCCTGGTAGGCCTGCGGCAGAAGCTTGTCACCGCCGATGTCGAACGTCCGGAGGATGACCCGCTGCGGGAAAATCTTTTCGGCAATTGCTTGGTACTTCTCAAACTGTTCCTCCTCCGTTGGAAACGCATCTTTTCCGAGCAGCAAATTTTCAGTGCGGTAGAGGCCGACTCCGGCAGAGCCCTGAAGGATCACGAACTCGATCTCTTCCTCAAATTCGATGTTCGCGGAAAGTTGGATTTTCCGTCCGTCCAACGTATCCGCCGGGAGGTCTTTCAGCCCCGCCAGCTTTTCCTCGAACTCTCGGTGTCGTTGCCGCTTCCTCTGATACTCTTCGATCGTCGTTTCGGAGGGGTTGAGGATGAGCAACCCGTGGTACCCATCGATGATTGTCTCCGTCGCGTTCTGGACCTGAGGGGTCGCTTCGCGTAGTCCGACGACGGCGGGAATTTTCAACGCGCGAGAGAGAAGCGCGGCGTGTGAGGTGATTCCGCCGAGGTCCGTTGCGTAGCCGAGGACCTCGTTCCGACTAAAGAGGACGGTGTCGGCAGCGGTCAGGTTTTTCGAGACGATAATCGCCGAGCCTTCAAGCTTCGAGTAGAGTCTTTCCTCTTGGATATTTCGGATGATCCTGTTCTTCAAATCCTCAACATCATGAGCTCGCTCTAACATGTATTCGTCATCGGAGGCGAGCATCATCTTTTGATATTTTCCGATTTCGTCGTCAACGATGAACTCGGCATTCTTGAGCTCGCGACGAATGCGTTCGTGGATCGAAGAAAAGAGATGCGTATCCTCGAGGATCAGCATCTGGGCTTCAAAAATTTTTGCTTTCGCTTCTCCGATTTTCTGCTGGGTGAACGCGAGAACTTTTCGCAGCTCCTTCTGGGACCGTTCCACAGCCTTTCTCAACCGGTCGATTTCTCGTTCCGCCTCGGCAGCGCTGGTCGATCGTTCGATCACCTCCGGAACGTCCCGGTCGTATACATAGATTGGCCCCATAGCGATCCCGGGAGAGGCGGCGATGCCTCTGAGGATAATTTCTCTGTTCTTCGTGTTTACTTCCGTGGTCATGCTCACGCCTCCCCGAACCCATTCTCGAACAAAGCAACGATCGTCCTGGAAGCTACCTGTTCGTCCTCTCCGCTAAATCGGAGAAGCAGTCGTGCCCCTTGTTCCGCTGCGAGCGTCATCACCCCGATGATGCTCTTCCCGTTGATTTCCATCCCGTCCTTATTGATGAAGAAGTCCGACTTGAATTTCGCAGCGGTCTTCACGAGAGTCGCCGCAGGTCGCGTGTGTAAGCCGGCTCTATTTTTAATGGTCACTTCCAGCTCAACCATCTTCGTGCAGTCATTGGACTCAGAAATTCCGCTCGAGAAGTAAGTCGGCAAAGGAATTCAATGCGGCCCGTCCGGGTTGCGAGGGGAGCATTCCGATAGCGCGCTTCCCCCTCTCGGTTTCTTCCTTCGCTGTCCGTCGAGCTTCGGCCAATATGCCGTACTTTTCGTAGATTGACCGAATCCGGGCCACGTTGGGCTCAATCAATGCGTTCCGGTGAACCAACTGGATCAGGAGGTCTCGATCACTGCCCTTGGCCTTCTTGAGCGCTCGGACTAGGAGATATGTTTTCTTGCCACTGGCGATATCGGCGCCTACAGTTTTGCCGAACCACGATTCATTCGCGACGACGTCGAGCAGGTCATCTTGAACCTGGAAGGCGCAGCCAAGATGAAGGCCATACTTCCGCAAGGCACGGACCTGCTCCGCGGTGCCTCCGCCTATGAGAGCGCCAATCTCTGCCGACGCCGAGATGATCTTCGCGGTTTTTTGCTCAATCATCGTGAGATAGCGTGCAAGAGACACTCGTTGCTGCGCTTCAAATTCCTTGTCGAGTCCCTGACCTTCGCACACTGCCACAAACGCTTGCGTGAAGGTATCGAGGATGACCCGGAGTCGCGGGCTCTTTGCCTGCAACAGAGATCGGTACGCGAGCGCTATGAGTTCGTCGCCGACAAGGATCGCTGTGCTCTGATCCCATTTTGTGTGCACTGTTGCTCGCCCTCTTCGAGACGTCGCGTTGTCCATGATGTCGTCATGGACGAGCGTGAAATTATGGAGCAACTCTACAGCCACTCCTGCCGGCAGGGCATCGCTTATGCGGCCATCGACAGCTTTACAGGCGAGCAAGAGCAGGACAGGACGGATGCGTTTGCCACGCTTTGCCAAGATATAGTGCACTGGCTCCGCGACAAATCGCGGCTTGGGGGGTGACTTGCGCATGAAGACTCTGAGTTGTTGCTCGATCAGATTTCGGCAGCGCTCGATCAATTGTTGAAACTGATCCATCATTGTCCCGTAGCTCGCGTCCACCGTGACGGCGCTGCTGCTTTTCCACTACGCTCTATGGAATTCCAATCAGCAATCTCGCGAGGTGAAAAGGCGGCGGCGATACGCTTCCAGAGGACAAGGTTCGTCAGTCAGGAAAGCGTCGTCGTACGATCTCAGTGCGGTGGTCAAGTTGACGGATGCCTGAACCGCGACAAAAAAAATTAAGAAATAACGGAGTGAGAAGCAAGGTGTGCCGAAGCGGTAATCAGTTAAATTTGAATTGCATGCGGACATTTTACCTTGCTTCTCACGGGATTGATGTTTACATTGTGAGAAATTATTCCCAGTATTCTCGAGGTTTGGGCATTAGGCAGCACATGCGTGCAGTCATTCCTGTGGCTGGAATTGGTAGTCGACTCCGCCCTCATACCTACACCCTCCCGAAAGTGCTTATCAACGTGGCCGGTAAACCCATCATCGGCCATATCATGGACTCATTGATCGAGGCTGGGTTCGCCGACGTAACGGTGATCGTAGGCTACATGGGAGACATGATCCAGGAGTACGTTTCGGGACACTACGAGAAAATCACCGTTACGTACGTCGAACAGGAGGAGCGGCTGGGGTTGGGACACGCCATCTATTCCGCCCGGCACACGTTCGGTCGAGAGCCAATTTTGATCATTCTGGGAGATACGATCTTCGAACTAAACCTTCGGACTTTGACCAGGAGCAAGTACACGACCCTTGGGGTCAGAAAAGTCGAGGACCCCCGCAGGTTCGGCGTTGTTGAGACCAAGAAAGGGTTTGCGGCGAAGCTTGTCGAAAAGCCCGGCCGGCCGAAGAGCAACTTGGCTCTGGTCGGCCTCTATTATATTGTGAATACACCGTTGCTGCTCGAATGCCTCGAATCTGAGATCGAGCGCGGTCTTCGCACTCGTGGGGAATACCAATTGACAGACGGCCTCCAGCTCATGATCGACCGTGGAGAGAAGATGAAGGTGTTCGAAATTGACGGTTGGTATGACTGCGGAAAACCGGACACCTTGCTCGATACGAACCGTCATCTGTTGAAGCGAACGGCCACGAAGCACCGGGTGGACGGTGTGGTGATCGTGCCCCCCGTTTTCATCTCGAGGAAGGCGAAGGTATCCGGTTCCGTGATCGGACCGTACGCCACCATCGCAGAGGGAGCTGTCGTCGAGGATTCGGTCATCCGGAACTCGATCGTCAGCGAAGGAGCGCACGTCCAAAAGGCACTGCTGGACAGTTCGATCATCGGTAACAACGCGACCGTCTTCGGAAGCTTCAAGCGCATCAACGTCGGTGACTCTTCGGAGATCGATTTCTACTAACCCATGTTCCTCAGAAGCTCGACTGTCGCTCTCTTTCTGACATTCCTCTTTGTCGAATGTGGCGGAGATCGAGGAAAACGTATGGATCGTCAATTCGAACACATCGCGGATGAATTTCTCCGTGGATGGCTGCGGATTCATCCGAGCACTGCATCCTGGCTCGGGTTCCACGAGTACGATGGGTGGGTAGAGGACTTTCGCCGCGAGGCGATGGAAGCGGAAGTGGTGCGTCTGAAGCATACCCTGAACGTGCTGGAGGAGTTGGACCCCAAGCGTCTGACGCCGGAGAATTACAGCGACTACCAGATTCTTCTTCATCAGATCAGGAGCGAACTGCTCGACTACGAAGAGATCCAGTCGTGGAAGAAAAATCCGATGTTGTACGCTACGCGATTCGACGTAAGCGGTTACATCAAGCGCAACTATGCACCGCTCGAAGAGCGGCTCCGAGCTGTCATTGCCAAAGAGAAGAAATTCTCTCAGATTGTGGAGACGGCCAAGAGGAATCTGCTGAAGCGGACCGCTCGAACGTTCATCACGACCGCGATCGAGATCGCGGAAGGTCAGGTAGTTTTCCTGAGGAGCGGTGTGCCCGAGGAGTTTGAAGGAGTTGCTGATAGGGCGCTGAAGCGGCAATTTGAGACGGCGAATGCTGAAGCGATCGGTTCCGTTCAGGACTTTGTCGAGTATCTAAAGAATGAACTTCTTCCAAACGCAAACGAGGAGTATGCTCTCGGTGCCGAACGATTCCAAAAAATGCTGCGCTACGGGGAAATGGTCGAAAAATCGCTTGACGAGCTCCTCGAGCGCGGCCTGAGTGAACTGAAGCGGATGCAGGAAACTTACCGCGCAACTGCAGGGGAAATCGATCCGCAGAAATCTCCGGTGCAAGTGTTCCGATCGATCGCGAATGATCATCCGACCGCTGAGAGTCTGATCGCGGACGGAGCGAACACGCTTGCAGAATTGCGGCAGTTTGTCATCGACCGAGAGATTGTGTCAATTCCCGATACAACCAATTTGCAGGTCAAAGCGTCACTGCCGTTTGAGCGCTGGGCGTTCGCTTCCTTCGACCCGCCCGGTTTATTCGAGACGAGAGCGACAGAAGCCTACTATTATATTACACCCGCGGAGCCCGATTGGTCGGCGAAACAGAGGGAAGAATGGCTCCGCGCGTTCAATTATCCGGTCCTGAAGATCATCTCCGTCCACGAAGCGTATCCCGGTCACTACCTACATTTTTTGCACTATCGAAACGTGCCTTCCAAAGTCGTGCGCGTGTTCGGAAGTTATTCGGCCATCGAGGGCTGGGCTCACTATGCCGAGCAAATGATGGTTGATGAAGGGTACGGGGCCGGTGACCCGAGGATCCGACTTGCGCAACTCCACGAGGCACTCATTCGCCTCTGCCGGTTCGTCGTAGCGATTCGGATGCATGCGCAAGGCATGACGGTTGATGATGCGACGAAGTTCTTTATGGAAAACGCTTTCATGGAAGAACATCCGGCGCGCAAGGAAGCGGAACGAGGTACGTTCGACCCAGGGTACCTCAATTATACTCTGGGAAAGCTGCAGATCCTCGAGCTGCGTGAGGAAATGAAATTACGGAAGGGCGATTTGTTCGAACTGAGAGAGTTTCACGATACCTTCCTCCGCCACGGAGCTCTTCCCATCAAACTGCTCCGAGAAATGGTGCTCGACTAACTCATCTGAGAAAGGACGATTGTCCATGTCGTATCTTTTCACGTCGGAGTCTGTATCGGAAGGACATCCAGATAAGATTTGCGATCAGATCTCCGATGCAGTGCTCGATGCTATTCTTTCGAAGGACCCCAATGGGCGCGTCGCCTGCGAAACGATGGTGACCACGGGTCTTGTTCTGATCGCAGGAGAGATCACGACCGATACCTACGTGGACTTTGAAGAGATTGCGCGAGGGGTAATTCGTGATGTTGGATATACGAACGCGGAATACCGATTCGATGCGGATTCCTGTGCTGTCCTGTCAGCCATCCACCAGCAGTCGCCGGATATCGCTCGCGGCGTCAATAGAGGAGGTGCAGGGGACCAGGGCATGATGTTTGGGTATGCCTGCCGTGAGACGCCGGCCTACATGCCTATGCCGATCCTCTTCGCTCACCGCATCGTTCAACGTCTGGCAGAGATCCGGAAGAAACAGAGCAAGCTCATGCCTTACCTCAGACCGGACGGGAAGTCTCAGGTCACGGTCGAATACGAAGGTCGGAAACCGGTGCGGGTCTCGACTGTAGTCGTTTCGACACAGCACGATCCCGAGGTGTCGCAGAAGCGGATTCGTGGTGATGTCATCAACCATGTGATCAAGAAGGTCATCTCGAGTGAAATGTTGGACCGCAATTCCGTGTACTTTGTTAACCCGACAGGGCGTTTCGAGATCGGGGGTCCACATGGTGACAGTGGTCTGACCGGCCGTAAGCCGATGGTGGATACTTACGGCGGTCGCGCACCGCACGGCGGGGGTTCATTCTCGGGGAAGGATCCCTCGAAAGTGGACCGCAGCGCATCCTACGCCGCTCGGTACGTCGCGAAGAACATCGTTGCTGCAGGTCTCGCCGATGAATGTTTGATCCAGATCGCTTATGCAATCGCGATTGCGCGACCTGTTTCAATCTACGTCCACACGTACGGGACGGGTAAAATCCCCGACGCCGAAATCGCAAGGATCATTCAGAGGGAAGTCGACCTGACGCCCCGCGGCATCATTCGAGGTCTGAACCTGCTGCGGCCAATCTATCGGAAGACGTCCAACTACGGTCATTTCGGACGCTCTGAGAAGGAATTCACCTGGGAGAAGCTGGACTTGACAAAAACGTTTCAAAAAGCAGTTCGTTAAAAAACCGTGAGCGACTGGGCAAAGCCATGAACGGACGAAAAGGCGTTTTCAAAGTCAAAGACCTCAAGCTGGCTCAGGATGGCCGAATGCGAATTCGCTGGGCTGAATCTCGCATGCCAGTGTTGATGGCACTGAGGGAACAGTATCGGAAGACAAAGCCGCTGAGGGGCTACCGCATCGCGGGATGTCTGCACGTCACGAAGGAGACCGCCGTTCTTGTCGAGACGTTTGTTGAAGCCGGCGCGCAAGTGAGCTGGAGTGGCTGTAATCCGCTGTCCACGCAGGATTCCGTCGCGGCAGCGTTGGCTGATAACGGTATTTCGATCTTCGCCTGGCACGGTCAAGGCGTGAAGGAGTTCTACTGGTGCATTGAGCAAACCCTCGCCATTCAACCTAACCTCACCCTCGACGACGGTGCCGACCTGATCTTTACGATTCATAATCGCCATCCGGAATTTGCTGAACAGTTTGTGCTCGGAGGGACAGAGGAGACCACGACCGGAGTCCACCGCCTACGCGCGATGGCTGAAGCCGGTGCGCTAAAGTACCCGGTCGTTGCTGTTAACGATGCGGAGACGAAGTGGGACTTCGATAATGTGTACGGAACTGGCCAATCGACGATCGATGGCATCCTGAGAGCGACGAGCTTGCTGATGGCGGGAAAGAACGTCGTGGTTGCTGGTTACGGCCACTGCGGACGCGGAGTAGCGATGCGTGCAAAGGGACTCGGAGCCAACTCAATCATCACGGAAATAAGACCGACTGCGGCGCTCAAAGCCATGCTCGATGGTCACCGGGTGATGAAAATGGACGAGGCGGCGAGACTTGGAGATATCTTCATCACGACGACGGGGGTGAAAGATGTGATCGTCGACCGTCACTTTCGTGTGATGAAAGACGGTGCGATCGTCTGCAACGCCGGCCACTACGATTGCGAGGTAAACCTTGATCACTTGAAGAAACTCGCGAGGCGGGTGACCGAAGTTCGGCCCAACAACGAAGAGTATCTACTCAAAGACGGCCGTCGCGTGTATGCACTCGCCCAGGGACGGCTAGTAAACCTCGCCGCCGCTGAAGGCCACCCGTCCGAAGTGATGGACATGTCGTTTGCGAATCAATTCATGGCGCAGATTTGGCTGGTCAGTCTGCACAAGCAAGGGAAGCGTCTGGAGAACAGTGTTTGTGACATCCCTCCTGAGCAGGACCAGCAGATCGCCCGATTGAAGCTCAAGACGATGGGCATGTCCATTGATCGACTCACGAAGGAGCAGCAGCGGTACATCGAGGATTACGCAGCTGGTACCTGATTCACTTCAGTTTCATCACGGAATCTTTCATGGGGGCAAATCTGGCCAAGCGAGCCTTCAAGCTTCTTGCAACGTTGAAAAGGAGCGATCAATGAACCTTTCGGTCTCATTAGTCTCCGCCATGGTGGTTCTGCCGCTAGTGCATTTCGGCGAAACGCCTTCGGTTGCCTCCGGAGGCGAGAGGCCGAAACATGTTGTTCTCGCTGAAGGAGAGGTGCACGAGGGCTGGTTTTTTGCTGCCGGCGAAAACGTCATCATTCGTGGAATTGTGAACGGGGATGCGTACGTGGCCGGCGGTACCGTGGAAGTCGACGGCGTGATTAATGGTGATCTGCTTGTCGTAGGGGGCAACGTCAGTCTCCGAGGTTCCGTCATCGATGATATCCGCACGGCGGGTGGCAACCTGCGAATCGACGGAAAGGTAGGAAAGGATGTGACGGCAGCGGGAGGTAATGTAGAGGTGGGGAGTGCAAGTCAGGTGGAGGGGAACGTGCTGGCAGCCGGCGGGAAGATTTACGTAGGCGGGATAATCAAGCAGAAGGCCAAGCTGGCTGGTGGTGACATCACAGTTACGGGCACGATCGAAGAGAGTGCGGATCTCTCGGCGGAACATGTCACGATTGCGAAAGGTGCACGCGTCGGAAAAGACTTGTCGGTTCGTGTTCGAAAGAGAGAGAATGTGCAGGTCGCTGAGGGAACCGTTGGCGGCGAGCTGATAATCCGCGTCAGGGAGGAGGACCGAGCGAAGCCCGAAGCCCTGATTCTTGGGGTGAGTCGGTTCGAGTTCTGGTTTAAGGTGTACTGGACGCTCAGCCTGCTAGCGGTGGGATTGGTTTTTGCACTCGCTTTCCCAGACCAGATGTACGCAGTCGGAAAATTTATCTGGGGAGAGCCTGGGAAGAGCCTTCTTTCGGGGCTTATCGGGCTGGTGGTTGTTCCGGTTGGGATAGTAGCACTCCTCATTAGCGTGATTGGCGTGCCGATGGGCCTATTTCTTCTCCTCGTTTACGTCTGGGTGCTGTACCTTTCTCAGTTGAGCTTGGGCATTGTCTTGGGGCATCTGCTGTTCGGAGCTGCGGAGAAGAGGGGTCTTGCCCTGTTCGGTGCGTTCGCAGTAGGATTGATTATCATCCAAGGTGTCACATTTATCCCCGTTATTAAGATCGTTATTGTTCTGCTAGGACTTGTACTCGGAATGGGTGCCTTTCTCCTGTTGATCAAGGCCGAATACACTCGCTTTCGGACAGGCTGAAGTCTCCATTTCGGCGGCATAACCGACTCCCCGATTGCGCTTCTCGCTGTTCTCCACGAGAGAAGTTAGCGCAGAACTTGGGTGGAGTGCGAAGCCAGCTTGACTGCTTCCAGCGGAACGCATGCTCCAGCACGTAACAGATCCATTGACATTTCAAGGAGACGAGAGTTGACCAAGCGAACCGCCAGGATTCTTGCAGTCGACGATGACCCCGCCATGTTGAGGATGATCCGGGAGCTTCTCGGGAAAGAAAAATTCAGCGTCACCACGGCCGACGGTGGGCGCGAAGGGATGAAGAGGTTCAATCGAACGCCATTTGACTTAGTTCTTCTAGACATCGACATGCCAGAGGTTAGCGGATTTGAGGTGCTCACGCACATCCGGCCTCGCTCGCCCGACGTGAAAGTGATCATGGTGACGGGACTCGATGACCTTAAGCACGGAATGCGCGCGATGGAATCGGGGGCAAACGGGTACATCACGAAGCCGTTCAACATTCAGGATTTTGTGGACGAGGTAAAACGAGTTCTCGAGGATTAGAACGACTGCAGTGGAATGTTTGGATACGGAAGCGAGGCGAGTCCGCTATAAACGGTCTCGCCTTTTCATTTTTGTCGCGTGGTCTCATTCGGCGACTCTTCCATCTTCTCACATCAGGAAAACGAAAAAGCGGACAGCCTGCATCGTGTTAGCGATACGCGACCATCCGCCTGAAAAGGACAACGAGCTCCCTTGCCTACTTCACCTTCACGTCAATTGCCTTCGGCTTCGCTTCCTCTGCCTTGGGCAATGTGATCGTGAGGAGACCCTCTTTGTACGTGGCGTCGATCTTGTCGGCCTTCACCGTGGTCGGGAGCGTGAACGACCGCTGGAATGAACCGTACGATCGCTCTACACGGTGGAAGTTTGATTCCTTCCTCTCGTTCTCTCGCTTCTTCTCTCCGCGGACGGTCAGGATGTTTTCCTGAACTGTAATTCTTACGTCATCTTTGTTGACACCAGGAAGCTCGACCTTCACAACATATTCGTCATCGGTCTCCGCAACATCGATTGCTGGCATCCAGACGGAAGGAAAGAGATCCTCATACGTGTCCCGAAGGAAAAAGCTGTCGAACAAGTTAGGGAAAGTGGCTAATGCCCGTGTTGGATTCCAATGAACTAACTGCATGGTGGACACCTCCTTTGGATGTATGTTTTCGTTTGACTATTTAGCTTTTGATTCGACTTCTCTTGGGTGTAGCCGTGCTTTAGTAGAATCAAGATGCGTGCCAGTTCTTGATCCCACTCCTCAATCCTCGACAACGCCTTGGCAGTCATGGACTTACGTGCGGTCAGCGACTGGCTCAAGTCATGTGATGCTTGACAAAACGACAGCCGCACTCTGAAATCATTTCAGTCACATACAGCAAAATTGGCAAGCGCCTGACATTTCGGCAATCAATGACATAGATTATTGCCTCACAAGAGTTCCAGTGACGTAGTGAATTTGTCTATCGGGCTGTCACGCTTAAGAATGGGCTGGACTTTTTTCATTGAGTTCAATAGCCATTTAAGTCCATAACGTCGGGAGCGCTCTCTTGAACGTGGGTGGAGTTGCCCCGATATTTCGGACAAGGAGTTAGGTAACGGCATGGTGTAGCTC
>JBHHZW010000016.1:0-14798 GCA_046758305.1 Bacteroidota bacterium
GTGCCAGTAGGACTACGAGCCGCTCGAGATCGGATTTTACGCGGCTTACATCGTTGATGTTCTGTCCCACATCGATACTGACGAAGCGATGTTCCTGTTCAGCGAGTCGACGCGCGCTGCGCTCGTTCAGCCTGGATCGCAGAGAGAGCAGGAAGAGTTCTTGATGCTTATGATGCCTGTTCGGTTGAATCCTTAGAGTGAGACTAGATAACGTTACGGGAGCTGAAACTTGAGAACTTCCGCAATCACGGGCATTCTGTGTTTGCGTGGGCTCCATGCGCAAACCTCATCGTCGGACCGAGCAGGGCCGGCAAGACAAGTGTGCTCGAGGCGATATCCTTTCTGGCGCTGACGAGGAGTTTCAGCGCGGACAGCGATGCGGTTGTTCTGTCCATCGGGAAGGATTATTTTGTAGTGGATGGAAAGTTCCGGACGGACAGCGGAGTAAAGAGCGTCGTTCATGTGAGGTACAATGGCATCAAAAGGGAGAAGGTTTTGCGAGTCAACGGAGGGCGAGTCGACCGACTATCATCGATGATCGGGAAATATCCGGTTGTGATTCTCTCGCCCGAACAGGGTGGCATTACGCGGGGAGCTCCTGCGGAACGACGAAGGTTTGTCGACCTGGTTATTTGCCAAGCGAGCGCGGGATATTGTGCAGATCTCGTCGAGTACCGCAAGGTCGTGAAGCAGCGGAACAGAGTGCTGTCGAATGGCTTGGCCGGACGCTCAGTGAGCCCCGAGGCGTTGGAATCCTGGAATGAGCAACTAGTCAAGTACGGAAGCCGCCTCGTTGCCCGGCGTCTGCAGTTTGTTGGCGAATTTCGAAATCACATCATGGAAACGTACGGCTGGCTCATGGGGCTCGACGAGGAACCAGCGCTGTCCTATCGAGCTTGGTGAGCGGGCAGAGGAAGAGAGGAAATTCGGTTCGACGTTGGTGGGTCCCCATCGCGACGATTTCCATCTGCGGATCAATGGGCTTGACATCCGGCGCTATGCTTCGCAGGGTCAGCAGAAGACGTTTTTGATTGCTCTGAAGCTTGCAGAATTTCTCTACCTCCAAGGGGCCCTGGGTGAAAAGCCTCTCGTGTTGCTCGATGATGTGTTCGGAGAGTTAGACCTGGAAAGATCCCGAAGGCTGCTGGGGGTTCTGGACAAGTTGGGGCAAACATTCATCACGAGTACCAATACCATGCGCTTCAAGGAATTGATTGACGGCGAGGAAGACTGGAAGGAAATTCGTCTCAGCGAGGGAATCCTCCGTTATGAGGAAACCGAAGCCTGAGTCGGTTGCGGCCATCATCCAGAGGCTCATCGACGACCTTGGGCTAAAGAAGCGTTACGATCAAGAACGGATCGTCCAGCAGTGGTCAGAGATTGTCGGGGAGAGGATTGCGCGTCGGGCCGAGGCGATGAGGATCGAAAATGGCAAGCTCTACGTCAACGTTGACAGGCCAACGTGGAGGAATGAGTTGATACTGCGGAAGAGGGACATTCTCAAGCAGATCAACGCAGTGATGAAACACGAAGTCGTGAAGGACATCATTTTTCGGTAACAGCTAAGGAGTACCCCTAGGGGATCTGTATGGGAAAAACCGGAACGAAGAGGAGGAAAGTCGGTAAGAGCGCTCCTGCTGCGCGGGGAACAGCAAATTCGATGGGGAGAAAAGAAGAGGTAAAAGCAACCTCGAACGTTGTGCCGGAAATCATTCAAGAGAAAACGTGGCAGAGGCTGAAAGGCAACCTTCCGAGGAAGCGCCAGGACGACGGTGAGGGCTACGGCGCAGAGAAGATCACGGTGCTGAAGGGCCTGCAGGCGGTTCGGCATCGGCCTGCGATGTATATCGGCGATGTGAGCGCGCGCGGGCTTCATCATCTGGTCTACGAGGTCGTTGACAATAGCATCGACGAAGCACTCGGCGGATTCTGCAGAAACATTGTCGTGACCCTCGAGAAGGACGGCCCAGTGACCGTCGAGGACGACGGGCGTGGAATCCCTGTTGATATCCATCCGGAAGAGGGTCGATCTGCACTGGAAGTTGTCATGACGGTTCTCCATGCAGGCGGCAAGTTCGACAAGCAGGCCTACAAGGTGTCCGGAGGCTTGCACGGTGTCGGTGTTTCGGTTGTGAATGCGCTTTCCGAGTGGCTTGAAGTGGAGGTGTACCGCGACAGCAAGGTCTGGTATCAGAAATACCTGCGTGGGGAGCCTGTCGAGCCCGTGAGAGTAACGGGCAAGGTTCAGGGCCGGAAGGCGGGCACCAAGGTGACGTTCCTACCGGACCAGAAGATTTTCAAGAATAGGGAATTCAAGTTTGACACGATCGCGGAGCGGCTTCGAGAGCTTGCGTTCCTCAACAGGGATGTTTCACTCAAAATCGTCGACGTCACATCAGGCCGTGAAGAGACCTATCACTACGAGGGCGGCCTTGTTGAGTTCGTGCGCTACATCGACTGCACCGTCGCGCCGGTCCAGAAAACTCCCGTGTTCATCGAGGGTGAACGGGAGAACACGATCGTCGAGATCGCGTTCCAATACAACGATGGATACAACGAGAACGTTTTCAGCTACGTCAACAACATCAACACGCATGAGGGTGGAACGCATCTCGTGGGGTTCCGGACCGCATTCACCCGAACACTCAACAACTATGGCTACAAGAATGAGCTGATCAAGAGCGATAAGATCCAGCTGACAGGGGAAGACTTCCGCGAAGGGCTTACGGCTGTCCTCAGCGTCAAGGTACCGGAACCGCAGTTCGAGGGACAGACGAAGACGAAGCTCGGGAACAGTGAGACGAAGAGCATTGTCGAGACGATTGTTGGTGATCAGCTCGCGACCTGGCTCGATGAGAACCCAAGCGATGCGCGGAAGTTCATCGAAAGGTGCTTGCGCGCTGCTGAAGCGCGGGAGGCCGCGCGAAAAGCTCGCGACCTGACGCGGCGGAAAAGCGCGCTGGAGTCATCCAATCTTCCGGGGAAACTGGCCGACTGCACAATCACAGACCCCGAGGCCTGCGAGATCTACATCGTGGAAGGCGATTCTGCGGGCGGCAGTGCAAAGCAGGGCCGCGACCGCCAGTTCCAGGCAATTCTGCCAGTCAAGGGAAAGATCCTGAACGTCGAGAAGGCGCGCCTTCACAAGATTCTGGAAAACGACGAAATCACCGCGATTGTGACGGCACTCGGCACTGGCATTGGTAGTGAGGATTTCGACCCGGCGGAGCTTCGGTACGGAAAGGTGATCATCATGACCGACGCGGACGTCGATGGGTCGCACATTCGCACTCTCTTGCTGACGTTCTTTTTCCGACACATGCAGTCCTTGATTGAGCTCGGCAAGGTTTACATCGCTCAACCTCCGCTCTATCGGATTAAAAAAGGAAAGGAGGAGCACTATGCCTTCGACGATGAAGGGAAGGAAGAGATTATCAAGCGATTGCGGACTCTGAAAGACAGAAAGAAAGCGAAATTGAAGGGGCAAGCTCAGGAAACGGCAGATGCGGAAGAGGTGATTTCGACGGGTGATCGGGGCATAGTTGTGTCGCGATACAAGGGCCTTGGTGAGATGAATCCGGAGACGCTCTGGGCTACGACAATGAATCCAGAGACGCGGACGATCCTGCTCGTGACGCTGGAGAGCGCGGCAGAGGCTGCGAAGACCTTCTCGACCCTCATGGGCGAAAAGGTGGAGCCGCGGAAGGAGTTCATCGAAAAGAACGCAAAGTACGTGCGGAATCTTGACGTTTGATTTTGCGGATTTGGTTAGGACGATACACCGATGACGACAAGGCAGGCGAAAAAGTACAGGCCTGACATCCTTGCGCTTGAAAAAGATGATGTAGGATCCCAGCGGAAAACTCTAGAAAGTCATGGCAAGCATCACCGAGAAGGTAATTCCGGTCGACATTGAAGAGGAGGTGAAGAGCTCGTACATCGATTACGCGATGAGCGTGATCGTGGCGCGAGCTCTGCCCGATGTTCGTGACGGGCTGAAGCCAGTCCATCGGCGGGTGCTGTATGGCATGTATGACCTTGGCGTCGCGAGCAACCGGCCGTACAAGAAGAGCGCACGCATCGTCGGAGAAGTGCTCGGAAAATACCACCCCCATGGGGACGTGGCCGTCTACGACACATTGGTCCGTATGGTGCAGGGTTTCTCACTCCGGTATCCGCTCATCGACGGTCAGGGAAATTTTGGCTCGGTCGACGGTGATGCGCCTGCGGCCATGCGATACACCGAAGTTCGGCTTGGTCGCATCGCTGAGGAGATGCTGCGGGATATTGAGAAGAACACCGTCAACCTCGTCCCGAATTTTGACGATACCCTAACTGAACCCTCCATCTTGCCTGCTCTCTTTCCAAACCTCCTTGTGAACGGCTCGAGCGGAATTGCAGTCGGCATGGCAACGAACATCCCTCCGCATAACCTCAACGAGGTTGTCGATGGACTCGTCGCGCTGATCGACAATGCGAGCCTCGATTCGAAGAAGCTCATGAAATATGTAAAAGCCCCAGATTTTCCGACCGGGGGCATCATCTACGGTTACGAAGGAGTGAAGGAGGCTTTCGAGGCGGGGAGAGGTCGAATCCTCCTGCGAGCGCGGGCGACCATTGAAACTGGTCGGAACGACCGGATGAGGATCGTCGTGACGGAAATTCCCTACCAGGTCAATAAAGCAACGCTCATCGAACGCATAGCCAGCTTGGTGAGTGAGAAGAAGATCGAGGATATATCGGACATCCGCGATGAATCTGACCGTGACGGGATGCGGATAGTCGTCGAGTTGAAGCGCGACTCCACTCCGGAAGTGGTGCTGAACAACCTCTACAAGCATACCCAGATGCAGACGACGTTCGGCGTGAACCTGCTTGCACTCGTAAACGGTGTGCCGAAGGTGCTGACACTGAAGCAGGCGATGCAGCACTTCATTGAGTACCGTCACGAGGTTGTGGTGCGGCGGACGAAATTTGAACTGGAGGAGGCCGAGAAGCGCGCACACATCCTCGAAGGCTATAAGGTCGCGCTTGACAGCATCGATGCAATCATTCGATTGATCAAGAAGTCGAAAGACCCCGACACGGCAAAGACGGAGTTGGTGAGTCGCTTCAAGCTCTCGGAAGTGCAGGCGAAGGCGATCCTGGAAATGCGGCTGCAGAAGCTTACCGGTCTTGAGCGGCAGAAGGTCGAGGACGAATACAAGGAAACGATCAAACTGATGGAGAGGTTAAGAGGGATTCTGGCGAATAAGACGCGGCGGATGGAAATCATCAAGGGAGAGCTTGTCGACCTGAAGAAAAAGTACGGCGACGAACGGCGCACCAAGATCGTGAAGCAGGCAGAGGAGTTCAGCATCGAAGACCTCATCGCCGAAGAGGACGTGGTTATTACCATCAGCCACGGGGGGTTCATCAAGCGCTATCCGGTGAGTGGATACCGACGGCAGGGACGCGGTGGGAGGGGAGTCACAGCTGTGGCGGCGCGCGAGGATGACTTTATCGAGCACATGTTCATCGCTTCCACGCGCGACCACCTGCTCTTCTTTACCGACGCTGGACGATGCTACTGGCTTAAGGTGCACGAGCTCCCGGAGGCGGGACGTATGTCGCGCGGGCGGTCCATCGTTAATCTTATCCAAAAAACTGCCGAAGAGAACATTACCGCGTTCTTGAACGTGCAGGAGTTTGACGATGAACACTATGTCGTGATGGTGACGGAGAAAGGGATGATCAAGAAAACGCTACTGTCGGAGTACGGGAACCCGCGTCGGAACGGGATTGCTGCCATCAACATGCGCAAGGCAGACCGGCTGATCGATGTCAAGATGACGGATGGGTCGCAGCACATCGTCATCGGAACGCGGAACGGACTAGCCATCCGCTTCCAGGAGAAGGAGGCACGCCAGATGGGGCGGACGGCGATTGGCGTGCGTGCCATTGCACTCGAAAAGGGCGATAAGGTCGTCGGAGCGGTGGCGTTGAGGAAGAGCGGTACGACATTGCTGGTTGCGGCGGAGCACGGCTTCGGTAAGCGGAGCGATGTGAAGGGCTATCGTGTGAGCCATCGCGGCGGCAAGGGAATTATCACCGTGAAGATTACGAATAAGACCGGCAAGATGGTGGCAATCAAGGAAGTGATGGAGAGTGACGACGTTGTGGTCGTGACCGAGCGTGGCATGATCATCCGCCAGCATGCCTCAGACATCCGGGAGGCAGGGCGAAACACTCAGGGCGTGCGTTTGATCCGATTGGAACCGGGAGACACAGTGGCGGACGTGGCACCAGTCCTTGCGGAGGAGAACGAAGAAGCAAAGCTTAAAGAGACCGAGGAGAAGTCGGGTTGACAACTCCCTATCGCTCTTCGACCCGTCAAGGTCGTAGACCGTAGATCCGCACCCGCGAAGCGGTCACTTCGTGTTGGAGCGGGAAACCTGGTTGAGGCGAAGTTATCGCTTGAACCGAAGGGTCAATGAGATCTGCTGACCTCCAATGAGGAGGTCGCGGGCGGCGGATCAACAGGTAAGGGTGAACCACGGAAGACGACACAAGAGCAGAAACCTAGGAAGCGTGGATGACGCGCAGCCCCTCCGGGAAGGGGCTGTTTCGTTTCAGAGCATCCCGTTGCGTTTGCGGAGGAACCACTCCATCGAAAAGAGGAGCACGATTACGCCCAAAAGAAGCTGAAGGTTCCAGAGTTCGATTTCATCAGAACGGACGATTTCCTTTGGCTCGAGGTCGGCATTGTGCAGGAGCTGATCGACGAGGCCGTTGACCTCCTCGGGGTCGTAGTATCGACCGCCGGTCTGGTAGGCAAGTTGCTGCAGCAGCGGTTTGTTCATCCGCGTCGCGAGGAATTCGAGGTTCTGCTCGCCAACCGTAAACCTTCCACGATCCTCCCCGAGTTGCCGTCGGCCAATGGACGCAACACCAGAATAGCTATAATCGCCCTCACCCAGGTTCTCGATAGCACCTTCAAATCGTCCCTCTCCGATAGGTCGGAGCACGAATTCCTCCTCCGCCGACAAAGCCAGTGCAGAGCGAATCCGCATGCGGACTTCAGCATCACTGACCGGATCGTACTGTTCGTCGTACACCTGTGCTGTAAACTCCACTCGTTCTCCCGCGTTGTACATTTCCTTCGTCGTGCGGACTTTGACCTGCTTTTCTTCTTCGCGGGTGGTCAGCCAACGCACGGCGTTGCCAATGAACGGTTCAAACACCTCCTCGGAGGAACTGCTCTCGGCAAGCAGTTTCCATCGCCAGATGCCGTACCCGGTGATGGCCACCGATTTCCGGCGGCCCACCTTTCTTAGAACAACGAGAGGTTCCCGAAGGGCGAGGTTTTGAATGCGCACGTATGCGATTACCTCGGATTCGGGTTTTGCACGGAGAGTCGACTGAGTCTTGTACACAGGTGGGAGTGCGTTCCAGAACTCGACAGGATTCCTCCCGCTTGGCAGCTTGAGGAGCGTGTGGAATTCGTGGACTTTGGCAACAGAAGGGAGAACGGCAAGTTCTTCCGTGCGAACCTGCTCGATGGTGAAGGGCAGGTGCGGCTGAAGTGAGCGGAGGTGTTCGAGGTCCGTTGTCCTTGTGAGGATGACGAACAGCGCTTGGTTGTCCTCATCGACCGCTCGTCGAACTTGATCTAGCACGCCGGACGGCGATTCCTGCCCGGGAAAACCGAGCAGGGTGATGCCATCATGATCCTGAAACACTGAGCTCGGAGGCTGGCCTTCGTAAAACTCACCGGCAGACTTTTGCACGAATGTCGTAACCTGAATGTTCGGGTCTGACTCGAGAGTCCTTCGGAGGAACGCAAGGTCTGGGCTGGGAGCTCCAGCGATCAGGAGTATCTTGATTTTGCTTTTGAGCACTTTGACGAGGACAGTGCGCGTGTTGTTCCGCTCAGTTAGTTCGCCCTCCAAATGGGAGATCCGGACAGTGAATTTTTTCATTCCCCCTTCACGGGGCGTGAAGAATAGCGTGGTGGAATACTCCTGGGTTCCCTCCTTCAGGATGAGAAATTGCTGGTCGATGACCTTGCTGCCTTTCTCCAGAGAAAGTTCAACCCGCTCGCCGCCGAATCCGGCACTCTTAACTGTAACGGATACAGGTATCTTACTGTCCACGTAGGCGATGTCATTGGTGAGGAGTTTTGAAATGAGAAGGTCCTTTTGCTCCGAAGAATCACCAATCCCGATGATGTAGAGAGGCTTGCCGAGAGTTTCTGCAGCATAAAGCGGATTCTGACCGACGTTGTAATTCCCGTCCGTGATCAAGATGACCGCCTGAATGTTCCGTTCTTCCGATTCCTCCGCAAGAACAGTCAGGGCCTGTGCAAGGTTCGTGGCGTCGCCTGTGAACGTGAGCGAATCGGTGAGATGGGGCTCGACGAATCGGGTGAGCTGTGCAAAGTGGACGTGCTCGACCGCGAGTTTTTTCCCCAGCTGTTGCAGTCCTGGGCTCTTCACCAGCGCCTGAACGGTCGATGCACGATCACCGTGTCGGTCCGTCAGCGCCATACTCTTGGAGTCATCGATGAGCATGACGATGGCCGGGGGCTTCTCCTCGCGATGGATGAGTCTGAGAATAGGTTCGAACAGGATGGCGAGGATCAGAAAAACACCCAAAGCTCGGAGTGAGATAAGTATCCAGCGGAGACGGGGTGGAACGGGCGGGACCGTGTGCGCGTACATGAAGAACGAAAACAGGAACGAGACGATTCCGAGCAGGAGTAGGAGGAGTACGTTAAGATTAAAGCTGAGGTGCATAATAGAGAAAAACATCGAATCGTCGTTATGGTAAAGCCACCCCTTCCCTGAATGGCCTACTTCTCACGTAGTGCGGCGAAGCCGTCACTTCGTGAGTGCACCGCTTTGCGGGTGGCGGGACGGAACGTAGCTCATTCACCCATGATTTGTTTGGTGAGAGCTGGCACGAGACCAAGGAGCCGGGCATAGAGTGCCAACTGCCCACGGTGGTACTCTTCGTGCGAAATGCCGTGTTCCATCCATGCGAGCCGCGTGCCCTTGAGGCCATCGAAGCGGGTAATGTGTTGCAGCATGAAGAGCTCTCCAACCTCGCGGAACTTCCAGTCGCCTTCTGCATGGCTGGACTTCATTAATGCCAGCAAGTCGCTTTTCGACGTGCTCTTGTGAACATGACCCGCATATTCCTTAATAAACCGAGGGTACGACTGGCGCAGAAAATTTCCGTCCGGTCGCGTGAGCTCGCCGCTCATCATCAAACCCGATTCAATAATGTGCTGGACCAGCTCAACCACGCTCCGGTTTTGCGGCGTCGCCCGGAAACTGAAATCCTTTGCGGGGATGTTCTTCACTTCGTCGATCACGCCCTGGCGTGCGTACGCCCAGGCTTCAAGGGATTCTTCGAGAAGTGTTTTGTAGGGTTTCATGGCTTGTTAGATGGCTGTGTACGATTTGAGATCTATCTGCGGCGCAGGTCCAGGAAACGTCGCACATGCTACTTAATCAAGATCATCTTCTTAACATCGGTAAACTCGCCCGCACGGAGCGCATAGAAATAGACGCCACTTGCCAAGCTCAAATTGCTGAAACGAATTTGATACTCTCCAGCAGCCTGCTCCAGTCCGTCGACAAGCCTCCCCACTAGCTGCCCGACAACGCTGTAAACTTCCAGAGACACCACGCGCGGTTCTGGTAAATCATAGCGGATGACCGTCCCCTGATTAAAAGGATTCGGATAGTTCTGGTAAAGCTTAAACGTGACTGGAATCAACACCGCTTTTTTGTATGGAGGGAAGAGAATAGTCTCGCCTTCGACAAACGAAAACGTGAGCACCGGGGCGAGGGACGGAATTGTGAACGTGCCAAGCGCACTGTCTGACGCTTCGATATAGAACCGGAGGACGTTGCCCTCTTGTTCGGGTTGTATGTTCGCCGAGTAAACTCCCCGTGTTGTGTTCCGATAGGGTCTGCTCAATTCCATCGAGAGTGCCGTGAATGACGGCTCATCCCCGCGTGCGAAGTAAAGTGTGGGTGACCCCTGAACTATTCCGCTTGCTGAGGCAAGAAAAATCTCAATGTTATTGATAAGGTTGTCTACCTTGAGCGTAGGATATTGCAGAGCGCCTGCGGCATTCACGAGTCCCCATCCAAAGGTATTATCCGGATTTCCGGCCCGGTCAGCCGTATTGCGCAGAGCATCAAAGACTTGGGTGGGTGTGAGCTCAGGCCGCGCGGAAAGGAGCAGAGCGGCAGCGCACGTTGCCAGCGGGGCGGAGGCAGATGTTCCCGTGAAGAAACTGTTGTACGTAGAAGAATCCTCCGAGAAGCTGGCAGCGCGAGTGCCTACGCCCATCGTGACCACCTCGGGCTTCGTCCGGCCATCAGCGGTCGGCCCTCTTGAACTGAACCCCGCGATCGTGCCGCTCGCCGAGACAGCCCCGACAGCGAGGACGCCGGGGGCATCGGCCGGAGTGTTAATCCAAGGCCAGTACTTGTCGCCGTTGTTGTTCCCAGCGGATACCACCACAACAACTCCTTTACTTGCAGCGATGTTCGCGGCTTGGGTTGTGACCGCGGTCTGGCCGTCAAGGTCGGCAAACGCGTAGTCAGGCCCTCCAGGTCCGTCGGGGTCGAAATCAAAATATCCCAGGGAACTGTTCACCACATCGACACCCTGGCCTTCCATCCACTCAATGCCAGCGACCCAGTAATCTTCCTCTATTTTTGTCTCGGTTGGGACGTACTCCGTCTTACCGAGGAGAAAGTCTGCGCCAAAGGCTCCTCCAACGAGCTGTCCTTCCTTAAATCCCCCGACGAGTGACAGCGTCCGCGTACCGTGACTATCTTGATCAGACCTGTCCTGAGTGCCCTCGTTGGCGGTTACCGAGTCGTTGTTAATAAAATCGTGCTCTGCCGTTACCTTGATGTTCATTAGAGCTTCATGATCCTTCCAGCGGAATCCGGTGTCCAGCATTCCGATCAACACGCCTGCTCCCGTGATGCCCATGTCGTGCAGTTCTGGAATCCGAATCAGTTCGAGCTGCGTCAGTGATGGACCGTAATCGAATACGTGCGCTGTCGCCTCCCGTGTTAACACTTGAGGCGTCGACTTCTGCACCACGGGTTCCTTACGAAGGAACGCTGCAACTGGTCTAACTTCCTGCACAAACGGGAGATGCAGGACGTCGTTGATCTGCTCCCTCGACAATTCCGCACTGACAGCATTCAGCCATTTTGATCTTCTGAGTGTGCGAATCCCCAACTGCCGGAGCGCTGCAAGATACGGTGTATGGAGCGGAATATCGGTGACATCGATGACTGCACCATCCGGATGCGTTTTCAATCGACGCTCGATCGCTCGTTCCGTCAGACCAAGAACCGAGAGATCTTCAGGGTTGAGGGAGTACTTTCGTGCAATGAAAGAAGAGCGATCTGGATCCTTGTCTTTCAAGAAGATCCAATACTTATGCGTCTGAGATTGGAGGATTCCAGAGGGAAGAAGAAAATAGACGAGTAAGAGCGGCCAGATGTTCAAGTTGAAGAGGTTTCGAAATCGCATGATAGTTAAGAAGTTCAAGGGTAACTCGTTCACCACAACAAGGGGGATAATCCGGCGGGTACGAGAAGCGGCCCCATCCCGACGTACCTGGGACGACGGACTGATACCGGGCGCGATTTTGCCCTCAGTCAGTCGACAGCAATTTCTCTACAATGTCAATTGCGGTCACTCCTTCCGCCTCGGCGTTGAAGTTCGTCACGACCCGGTGTCGCAAGACCGGACCAGCCATCTCCCGAGCGTTCTCGATCTCGGGTGTATGGTGGCCGTCGAGAATGGCATGCGCTTTTGCCCCAAGGATTAAGTACTGGGACGCGCGCGGTCCCGCTCCCCAGCTCAGCCAATCTTTGATAAACTGCGGGGCGTTCGGCGATTTTGGTCGAGTTTTGTCGACCAACGTCACAGCATACTCGATAACGTTGTCAGCCACCGGAACACGTCGTACAAGTTCCTGGAATTCGATGATCTCCTTCGCGCTGAGGATATGGCGAAGCTCGGGCTGGTAAGGACTCGTTGTGGATTTGACGATGTCGATTTCTTCTGGAAACGAGGGGTAGTCAATCCACAGGTTGAACATGAACCGGTCGAGCTGCGCTTCTGGCAGCGGGTAGGTGCCCTCGTGCTCGATCGGATTTTGGGTCGCCAGTACGAAAAATGGTTCTTCCAGGGTGTAGGTTTCTCCTGCCGCCGTCACGTGGTATTCCTGCATTGCTTCCAGCAGAGCCGCTTGCGTCTTGGGTGGCGTGCGGTTGATCTCATCGGCGAGGATGATGTTGGCGAAGACGGGCCCCTTGACGAACTTGAAGTTTTTCTCTCCCGTCGAGACGTTCTCCTCGATGATTTCCGTTCCGGTGATGTCGCTCGGCATGAGATCAGGGGTAAACTGGATCCGACTGAACTTCAAGTCGAGCACTTGGGCCAAGGTCTTGATCATCAGAGTCTTGGCCAGGCCTGGCACACCGACGACAAGACAGTGTCCGCGGGCGAGCAGCGATGTCAACAGCTGTTCGATGATCGTGTCCTGACCCACGATCACCTTGGCTATTTCTTTGCGGATATCATTGTAGGCCTGTCGAAGTGCGCGAACGGCTTCGACATCACCGCCGTGTTTTCGCTTTGTGACTGTTGGCACAATCTACCTCATTGTTCTCTCGTTGAGAGGACTTTACAAGCGTACTTCCCAGTAGATACTCTGGTGAAGCTCCTCGAGCCATCGGCTGTATTCGGCGTTGCGCTTGTGCGTGGTGGTGAACTGTTCAACTGTTTTCCAGTCATCCTTCAAATTCATCGCATGCTCAGGCAGACGTTTTTCGAGAAGGAAAATATGATAGCCGTACGCGTCTCCGTACCGCACCCGTACCGGGTCACTGATTTCCTTTTCCCTCAGCTCGCGGACAGGTGTGACGATGTTCGGGTCGAGCTGTTCAAGGGGAACCAACCCGAGCGAGCCGCCGATGTTGCTCGTTTCCTCGTCCTCGGAGTGTCTTTTTGCCATCTCGGCAAAGGTTTCCTGTTGGTTGAGCACGGTGTCCTTTAGACTCTTTAAGAGTGCAATCGCCTCCTGATCGCTCGTCTCATCCCGTTCGACCTTGATGAGAATATGGCGGGGACGGACTGATTCGCCGCGCCGTTCGAGAAGTTGGATGATATGGAGACCGCGGTCCGTTTCCACTACGTTTGACAACTCTCCTTGCTGCAATGCAAACACTGCCTCCTCGAATTCCTTCACGAACAGACCGCGTCGCACGAAGCCAAGGTCGCCGCCCTTTGCGGCGGAGCCAGGATCCTGGGAGTACCGTCGGGCAAAATCTGCAAAGTCACCGCCCGCCCGGATACTGTCCAGGATTGCCTGCGCTTTCGCGTACGTTCTCGCTTTGGTCTTCTCGTCTACCTTCGGAACGATAAAAATATGGCGAAGTTCCACCTGTTCCGGAACTCTCGGCAGGCTGTCCTGGTAAGTGGAGAAAAACTTTTCTACCTCACGCCTCGTGACGGTGATGGATCCGAACTTCATCTGCTGGAGCCTACTGATCATCAATTGGTTTTCAGTCTGACTGCGAAATTCAAGTTTGATGCGGCTGACCGGCATGCCGTAGGTTTCCACCAGTCGCTGTTCTGACCCGAACCGTTGAATCCCCTCCTGAATGAGACGATCGAGTTCTTGCGTGACTTCCTCCTCACTCACGACGACGCTGTCTTCAATGGCTTTCGCGAGCATTAGCTTTTCGTTGACCATCGCTTCGAGCACTTGCTCTTTCAGTCGGGGTGTGTTGGGATCGATCCGATTGTTGAAGACGTAGAATTGGACGCTCGCGTTCAGTTCAGATTCAAGAATGATTTCGTTTCCGACCACAGCCACAATTCGATCGATGACTGTCTGTGCATGAACGGCCTCATTCACGGGGCTGGCAGTGAGAAGCAGGAGCGCCAGGAGCCACGAGTCGCTATTGCTTGTTCGATCCATGCAACGTATCTTGTTCAGAAATTTGTCCAAGGTTAACCTCAACGGTATAACGCTGTCGGAGCTCAGTCAGGAGACTGTCCAATAGTTTCCGACGTTTCTCAACGATGAGACGCTCGCGGATCTCTGGAAGGGAGTAGCGGAACTCCGCGTGCGTGCCTCGTTTCTGAAAACCAAGGAGCTGGAAAACGAAATAGCCTTGGTCCGTCTTCACGGGGAAGGAAATCTGTCCAGCACTCGTTCTGATCAAGACCCGCCAGACGGCGGGCGGGAACAGCTTCTGTTCGGTGATGTAAAGGGAGTCCCCTAGTTCGATGATTGCAGCTGATGCTACGGTATCCTTCTTAACATCGTTCACGGCATCGAACCATGGTGTTCCACGGCGGACGCGCGTGCGGAAAGCGTTCGCAGATTCTCGACGATGGAAGAGGGCGTAATTGGCCTTCGCAACATCAGTCTGCAGAAAAAATTCTTCGGTGTGATTCTCGAAGTATCCAAGAAGTTCTTCATTCGAAAAGTCCACGACCTGCTGATTGTAGATTTCTGTATCCAGCAAGAGCGTCACGATGAGCTGCTTTTCGATCTCGTTGATCTTTGACTCGATCTCGGGTGACTTATCCAGTCCCCGCCGCCGCGCTTCCTGGAACAGCAGCTCTCGACTGACCCACCGGCTCACGTAGGCCTGAGCCTGCGGACTTGCTATCGAAGTGGTGTCGGTATGTTCGCGGAGCTCTTCCATCGTGAGGTAGCTGTCGTTTACGCGTGCCACGTGGGAGTCGCTCGTACG
>JBHHZW010000017.1:0-14567 GCA_046758305.1 Bacteroidota bacterium
TGACCATCCGAGCATCGAACGGATTTTCTGGTAACTCAGGACGCTTCGCAGCTGCTCCCCTTTTTTCCGCGGACCGTGTTTTTCGGCACAAGGAGCATTCGTCATGGATTTCAACTTCTGAAAAATTGTATTGACATCCGTCTCGACCCCCGATCCGATGTTGAACACATCAGAATGAGGACAATCCAGTGAGAGGACGTTCGCTCGGACGGCGTCATCCACGTACACGTAATCACGAGTTTGATTACCGTCGCCGTGGATGATCGGCTGCTCGCGCTTCAGCATTTTGTCTGTAAAGATAGAAACTACTCCAGCCTCTCCGTACGGATTCTGTCTGGGGCCATAGACGTTGCCGTAGCGAAGGCAAACATAGTATAGCCCATGGATCTGGCCGTAATAATACAAATATCGCTCAACAGCGAGTTTCGTGATGCCGTATGGCGAAAGCGGTCGCAAGGGATGCTGTTCATCTGCGGGAAAGCTCTCCTGCTCTCCGTAGATCGCTCCACCCGTTGACGCAAAGATAAACTTCCGTACGCGGTGCTTGAGACTGAGTTCAAGGAGATTGAGAGACCCGACGATGTTCACAGAGGCATCGTACACCGGGTCGTTGACCGATTTCCGCACATCCATCTGGGCAGCATGGTGATTTACAATCTCGATTGTCTGCCCTCGAAATACCTCAGCCAAGGTCTCATCATCTCGGATATCGACTTGAAAAAATTTCGCCTCGCTCGGCACGTTCTCCTTGCCACCAGAGGAAAGGTCATCCAAGACCAGAACGCTGTGTCCTGCGCTGAGGTACGCGTCCGCAACATGCGACCCAATGAATCCCGCGCCTCCTGTCACGAGAATGTTCACGCGATCTCTCCTATGCTCGCACGGACTTCAGCCGCTTGATCCCCTTGTGACCGATGTCGCTCCGGTAATATGCGCCGTCGAAGGTGATTTTCTCAATCGCGCGGTACGCAAGCGCAATAGCTCCTTCTAAGTCATCCTTGTAACTAAGAGCAGTAATACCCAATACTCGGCCACCGCTCGTGACGAGGGCATTCTTTTCTAACCTCGTTCCGGCATGAAACACCACGACCCCATCCTCCTCGAGATCAGATTCGAGACCGTAAATCGGTTTCCCGGTCTCGTACGAATCAGGATATCCACGTAATGCCATCACAACACAGACAGCCGAAGCATCATGGAATTTCACAATGCCGGGGTTGAGTTTGTCGTCGCATACCGCGATCATCACCTCCACCAAATCGACATCGAGAAGCGGCAGAATAACCTGCGCCTCCGGGTCTCCAAAGCGACTGTTGAACTCTACGACCTTCGGACCACCTTCGGTGATCATCAATCCACAGTACAAACACCCCTTATACTCCCGCTTTTCCTCTGCCATCCCGACAATGGTTGGTCTCACGATGGAACACTCAATACGGTCCATCAGATCGTCCGTAATAATCGCTGCAGGAGCGTACGACCCCATTCCTCCCGTATTTTTGCCCTGGTCTCCGTCCAGGATTCGTTTGTGGTCCTGCGCGGGAGGCAGCGTTACCAAACTTTTCCCGTCAGTAAGGGCGAAGACCGAAGCCTCCTCTCCAACCATGAATTCTTCGATCACCACTCGTTCGCCCGCCGTTCCGAAGATTTTCTTCTCCATCATCTGATCGAGGACTTCAAGAGCCTCGTCCTTGGTTTCACAGATCACAGCTCCCTTGCCGCCTGCCAGTCCGTCAGCCTTGATGACAATCGGCATCGGCTGCTCAGCGAGATAGCGCCTTGCTTCGTACCGCTCGGACAAGTCGAACGACTGCCATTCAGCCGTCGGAATGTTATGCTTCTTCATGAACTGCTTGGCGAAGATTTTGCTGCCTTCCAATGCTGCAGCAGCTTTCGTCGGCCCGAAGATTTTCATTCCGTGCCTCATGAAGAGGTCGACGATGCCTTCCGTGAGCGGCTGCTCTGGGCCGACGACAGTCAGGGCGATGGAAGCACGCTTCACAAACTCGAGCAGTCCCTGGAGGTCGGACATCCTGCTCGGCACAAGCTCTGCGATCGATCCGATTCCGGCATTGCCGGGCGTGCAGTAGATTTTTCTTACCAGCGGACTTTGCCTCAGCTTCCAGACGAGGGCATGCTCGCGTCCACCAGACCCGATGACTAGGATGTTCATTCAGGTTTAACCGTGTGACAATAACTCAAAGATCTTCGCCAGGTCCGCTGTTAATCTTACCCGGTCGTAATTAGCAACAAAATTATCATCAGGAGATTTCAATTTGCGTTTCTCAAATTGGTCATAAAAATCTTTAATTGCAGCCGACATCGCTACAAAATCCTCAGCATCAACTACTACACCCGCTCCCGATTTGAGAATGGTCTCCTTCACGACACCATCCTGAACACAACCGAGGATTGGTTTCCGTGCACCAATGTATTCAAACAGCTTGCCGGTTGACCGCGTGTCCATGCCTTTACCCTTTCCGATCATCAGCCACAGCACATCGGATGCTAGGAGATACTTAACCGATTCTCGATGATCCAGATACTTAATAATCTTTACATCCTTTTCGAGGCCCAGGCGAGTTACAATCCTCAGATTCTCGTTGCGAAAATGGCCGATAAAGCACGCCTCAATTCTACCCCGCAATCGTGGATGTTCATCTAGGACTTTTCTCAATGCTCGCAGGAAATATTTGGGTGTGACGTCATCAATGAAAGTTCCTGAGTAGGTAAAACGCATCCTGTTGCTTTTCGGCAGTTGTGTATCGGGTTCGAATTGGAAGTCAGCAGGATCGAACCCCTGAGATATCGTCACAATGTCATCGTAGCGAAGAAACGGATACCGTCGGAGGAGTAACTCTTTGATACGACGGTTCACCACTACAACTTTATCACTCGACTCCAGAACTTTTCTCTCAAATCGAACGTGTAGCCACCTGTGGATCGGTGTGAGATAAAAATGATACGGGTAATCAACCCATGCATCACGATAGTCAAGAACCAAAGGGATATTAAACTTCTTCTTCAATTCCACACCGATCAGAAAATCTGTGTATGGTGGAGCTGTAGCAAAGATGATGTCAAATTTTTCCTTTCGGAGTAAGTGCTCCGCGGTCTTTCGCGCCCGTGACTTCCACCCGATCTTGTTGTCAGGAATGAAGAACACCTGACTGATGCGATTCAAGGTCTTCCGCACAAATTCTGGAGGAAGGCTCACGACGTTGTGCTTCCGAAACAGCCGTGTAGGATCCAAAGTCTTCGATCGGACAACCTCAACTTCGCTCTCCTCCGCTTCTTGCAGTAGGGAGAGGTCTTTCGCCAAGTAGCCAGTAGGTGCTACGGTGAGTACTGTCGGTTTCCAGTGATACGAAGGAAGGTACTTGGCAAACTTTAAGGTGCGTTGGACGCCGCTAAGCCCCATCGGAGGAAAATAGTAAGCGATGATGAGCACCTTTTTCATCGGTCCTGATGAGAGCGGCCGCGTTTCAATCCGTTTCCGCTTCCTACTGTAGATTCAGAGGACGACGAACTCTTTAGGCGCGGTGTTGAGAACATTGCCGTGTGCGTTGGCGACAAGAACGTCGTCCTCAATTCTCACCCCTCCGAAGTTCGGAAGATAGATCCCCGGCTCAATCGCGATGACATTTCCCGCTTGGAGTGTGTCTTTGCTGCGGGAGGACACTTTCGGCAGCTCATGGACCTGAAGCCCGAGACCATGACCCAAGGAGTGGCCGAAATACTTTTCATACCCTCGGGACCGAATGTATCGACGCGCAACCTCATCGAGCTCGCGAGCGGATAGTCCGCTCCGGACCGCTTCGATCGCACGCTCCTGGGCATCGAGGACAATTCGATAAATCTCCCGCGCACGCCGGCCAGTCGAACCAACTGCAACCGTACGGGTGAGGTCGCTATGATACCCATCCACCGAACATCCAAAATCCAGAGTCACCAGTTCCCCGGCTCGAATTCTCTTGGCGGAAGCTCGTCCATGCGGGAGGGCGCTTCTCCATCCGCTGCTCACGATTACGTCAAACGCGTCGCGCTCGGCCCCTTCCTTGCGCTGGCGATAGGAAATCTCGGCGGCAATTTCTAATTCTCGTACGCCCGGTTTCATCATCCCGAGAATATCACGAAACACTCTGTCAGTGATGCGGACAGCTTTTCTGATCGATTCGATCTCAGAGGCATCCTTGACCGCCGCAACCGATTCTACAAAACTGACCTTCGGAAGGAATCTGATTCCGGAGAAGAGCTTCTTGAGATTTTGGTATGCCGTATAGGGGAGGTAGTTCCCTTCAAAGCCAACACCTCGAAACCGCGCCAACAATGACTCTCGAGCGATGGTCTCGAAGAGACCATCGTCGCTGACCACAACCCGGTAACCCCGTACCTCCTGTTTGGACTGTTGCCTGTACCGAGAGTCAGTCAGAAGAAGTTGGTGGCGTTGCGAGATGATCAAGAGGGCGTTCGAGCCGGTGAAACCCGAGAGGTAACGAATGTTTGGAGGGAGAGATACAAGAAATGCGTCAAGTTCCAGATCATCGAGCTTTTTCCGTACGTTGGCAATCCGCTTTCGAATCATTGATTGTCGCGATAGTGTAGGATCGAAGACAGAAGCGATGCTGCCGAATCAGAGGTTATAGTTCGGCGATTCTTTCGTGATCTGGATATCATGAGGATGGCTTTCCCGAAGGCCAGCTTCAGTAATGCGCACGAACCTCGCCTTCGTTTTCATTTCCTGGATGTTCCGGCATCCGCAGTACCCCATCGCGGCGCGGAGTCCTCCGATCATTTGAAAGACCGTATCGCCGAGCAGACCTTTATACGGCACTCGACCTTCGATCCCTTCCGGTACCAGCTTTGGAAGCCCATCTTCGACGTCCTGAAAATAGCGGTCGCTGCTGCCTTCCTCCATGGCTCCGCGAGAACCCATCCCCCGGTACACTTTGTAGCTGCGTCCATCGAGCAAGACTTTCTCGCCCGGACTCTCCTCCACCCCGGCAAAGAGACCACCGATCATTATCGTATCAGCACCCGCGGCGATCGCCTTCGCGATGTCGCCCGTTTGCTTGACACCGCCATCAGCAATGATTGGGACCTTGTGTTTGGAGGCAACTGCTGCACATTCGGCGATCGCAGTCAGCTGCGGAACACCCACACCGGCGATCACGCGCGTTGTGCAGATCGAACCCGGACCGATGCCGACTTTCACGCCGTCGACGTCGAGGTTGATGAGATCGCGCGTCGCTTCAGCCGTCCCGACATTCCCAGCCACAAGCTCCTCGTCTGGATAGGATCTTTTCAGCTTCTTGACAGTATCCATGACACCGCGCGAATGCCCGTGGGCAGTATCGACGATGACAACGTCGACGCCCGCTGCGACAAGCGCCGCGACGCGCTCCATTGTGTCTGCACAGACTCCAACAGCCGCCCCCACGCGCAAGCGCCCGTGCTTGTCCTTGCTAGCGTTTGGATGTTTTCGTTTCTTCTGAATATCTTTGAACGTGATCAGACCCCGCAGGCGGCCGTTCTTGTCGACGACCGGGAGTTTCTCGATCTTGTGCTTTTGAAGGATCCGCTCGGCCTCGTCAAGCGTCGTGCCGACGGGAGCCGTAACCAAACTGCCGTTGGTCATGATTTTCCGGACTTCAAGGTCGAGGTTCGGCTCAAAGCGAAGGTCACGATTCGTAAGGATCCCGACGAGCTTCCCCTCGTTCACGATCGGAATACCAGAGATTCTGTATTTTGCCATCAGCTCGACCGCCTCGCGCACCGTTCGGTCCGGTCTCAAGGTGACGGGGTCGAGGATCATTCCGCTCTCGGCCCTCTTGACCCGATTTACCTCATCAGCCTGCTTCTCGATGCTCATGCTCCTGTGGAGGATGCCGATGCCTCCTTCGCGCGCGAGAGCAATTGCAAACTCCGATTCCGTCACCGTGTCCATCGCTGCGCTGACCAGAGGAATGGCCAGTTCGATGTTCTTTGTGAGCTTCGTGCGGACATCAACGTCGCGCGGCGCGACGCTCGACTTTGCCGGTACGAGGAGGACATCGTCGAATGTGACAGCCTCCCCGACGATTTTTCTTACGCGCATAAGCAGTTCCTTGGTGCTTCGTTACATCGATCAGACATAGGCTGGAATTCCCGTGATGTCCTCGCCAACGATCAAGGTATGAATATCGTGCGTCCCTTCATACGTATAGACGGACTCCAAGTTTGCCATATGACGCATGACGGGGTATTCGTCCAGGATTCCGTTGGCGCCCAGAATTTCGCGCGCTGCCCGTGCGATCAAGAGGGCCTGGTAGACGTTATTCCGCTTGGCCAGAGAGACCTGGGTATGGCTCGATTTTCCCTGGTCCTTCAGTCGACCCAACTGCAGGCATAGGAGTTGGCCCTTCGTGATTTCGGTGAGCATGGTTACGAGCTTGTTTTGGACAAGTTGGAAGGACGCGATGGGTTTATCGAATTGAATGCGCGTTTTCGCATAGTTTAACGCAGCATCGTAGCATGCGATGGCAGATCCCACCGCACCCCATGCGATGCTGTATCGCGCTTGGTTAAGACACATCAGCGGCGATTTCAACCCCCGACTCGAAGGCAGGAGGTTCTCCTCCGGCACGCAGCAGTCCTGGAAAATCAGTTCCGAAGTCACCGACGCTCGCAAGGAATGTTTTCCGGTCATCTCCGGCGCCTCGAATCCCTTTGTCCCTTTCTCCAGGAGAAACCCGTGGATCTCGCCGTCGAGCTTCGCCCACACAACCGCGACGTCCGCGATCGACCCATTCGTGATCCACATCTTCGTGCCGTTCAGCACAAAGCAGTGACCTTTCTTCTCCGCACGTGTTTTCAATCCTCCTGGATTGGAGCCATAATCGGGTTCCGTTAGCCCAAAGCAGCCAATTTTCTCTCCTTTGGCGAGTTTCGGAAGCCAGTAGTCCTTCTGCTCCTCCGAGCCGAACATGAAGACTGCATACATCACCAGCGCACTTTGTACAGATGCAAAACTTCGGATGCCGCTATCGCCGCGCTCGAGCTCCTGCATGACAAGGCCGTAGGCGACGCTGTTCATTTCCGCACAACCGTATTTCGAGGGAAGGTTCGCCCCTAGGAGTCCAAGTTCGGCCATCTTCGGTACCAGCTCCATCGGGAATTTCCCCTCTCGGTTGTAGCGTTCGATAATTGGAATCACTTTTGCGCTGACGAATTCGCGGACGGTATCGCGGACAAGAACTTCTTCCTCGGAGAGCAGACTTTCGACGTTGTAATAATCAACACCTGAAAACTTTGCCACAGCCAACTCCAGAAAAACTTATCTCCATAGAAGAAACGCCCTGGCGGTCGACGACGGCAGGGCGCACAGACTTTGGTTACAAAACACCAAAAAAACTACACAATTTCCAGCTGAAAGTCAAGGTAAGGGGAAGAAATTTGGCCAGGCAAATAAAAGGCCGATGCATTGATTCATTCCATCTCATGCATCGGCCACCGAGAAGGAGGGATTAGTGATTGCTTCTTACATTCCATTATACTGAACTTCGCATGCAAAGCTTCACTGTCGAGAATGATCGAGTTTCATCAACAGACCGGAGGAGTGATCACTCGGGAACCTTGATCTCATATTTCTTGAGCTTCAGGTAGAGAGTTTTCGGGCTAATTCCAAGGATTTCAGCCGTTTTTCGCCGGCTGCCATTGTTTTTCCGTAGGACGTGTTCGATGTGAATTTTCTCCATCTCATCCAGCGTCAGCTCGCCAGAGGCGTCGTTTCCTTGTCCGAGTCGGTAGACGGGTTGGTCAGCAACCGGTGCGGCCAAGCTGGCGTTCAGGAGAAGGTCTTTCAGCTCGATCACATCGCCCGCCGAAAGGATAACCGCTCCTTCTACCACGTGCTCGAGCTCTCGCACATTCCCCGGCCACTCATAATCCAAGAGAACGCGGAGCGCTTCCGGAGAAATGTTCTTTTTCACTTTACCCTTTATCTTGTTGGAGAGAAAGTGTTCGACCAGGAGTGGAATATCCGCCTTCCGTTCCCTTAACAGAGGCAACTGAATCGTCACTACATTCAACCGGTACAATAAGTCCTCTCGAAATCGACCCGCTTTTACCTCTTCGCGCAAGTCCTTGTTGGTCGCGGAGATTATTCGGATGTCCACCTTCAATGGATTCGTACCGCCGACTCGACGAAATTCTGCCGTTTCGATGAAACGGAGAAACTTCGGCTGAATCGTCTGACTGATATCCCCTACCTCGTCCAGGAACAGTGTTCCTCGGTGGGCAACTTCCACCAATCCTTGTTTCGTCCCGTACGCACCCGTAAAGGATCCCTTTTCATGCCCGAATAATTCGCTTTCGAGAAGCGTATCAGGGATCGAAGCACAGTCGACCACAACGAACGGCTGTTCCCTCCGTGTGCTGCGCTCATGGATGAGATGGGCGATGAGTTCCTTTCCCGTTCCACTTGCTCCCTGGAGGAGCACTGCCGTCTCGGTCCCAGCGATCTTCAACGCACTTTCGAGCGCATTGTTGAAAATCGGACTTTCTCCGATGAGCTCATGGCTGCCACGCTTGCGCGCAAGCTCATCCTTCATGAGGGAGTTATCGATGAACAGCTGTCGGCGTTCGAGGGCTCGCTCAATCGAATTCTGTAATTGGTCGACGTCGTACGGCTTGCCGATGAAGTCATACGCACCGAGCTTAATTGTCTCGATTGCAGTTTTGACGTCGCTGTAGTTTGTGAGAATGATGACTTGCGTAGAGGGGGAATGCTCTTGAAGGAATTTCAAGACTTCAATGCCGCTGACTCTTGGCATCTGTACATCGAGGAGAACAACATCGTAGATCGTTTTGTGGATGTAATTGATTGCTTCGACACCATCTCCCGCAATGTCAATGTCATACAGTTCTGAGTCTTCCAGTTCCTCGCGAAGCAGTTCCGTAAATGAGACTTCGTCATCGGCAATCAATATACGGTAACGCTGAACCATCGAGAATGTTTGCCCCGTCACTCACTGACCACGCGCTCGATCGTTGTCAACAAGTCAACAAGATCGTACGGCTTACTCACGAAATCCTCGGCTCCTAATTTTTTTGATTCGATGGCGTTCTTTAAGTCAGCAAATCCCGTCAGCATGATCACTTTAATGTCCGGGTATTTGGATTTGAGGAACTTCAGCACTTCGAATCCATCGACCTTCGGCATCTTGATATCGAGAAGAACCAAGTCGAACGGCTTCATCTGGACAACGTTCATCGCTTCGTCTCCGTCCGCCGCGGTCTCAACCTCGTAGCCTTCCCCCGCGAGCTCGCTGCTCAATACCGTCCGCAGTGCATCTTCGTCATCCACGACGAGGATCTTCTTCTTATCAGCCATGCATGGCTCCTTCCAGGTTGACGAGTATGCGAAATTGGAGACCCGGATAGCGGATGCACCGCACCCTGGATCAACCTATTATATGCAGCAAACTTAAGAAAATCAACTCTAATTTGCAACGAAGCCAGCGGCTTCACGAGCGACGAGGCAGAACCCCGTGAGCGAATTTTTGATTTGCTATTTTTCCGGACAAGTGCTATAATGATGCACCTTTCTGCCCCCTGAAACCCGTTTTCTTGCAATCCTGCACCCGGATGGAACCAGAACCGATCAACATTCTGATTATCGACGACGACCTCTCCTACGTCAAATCAGCGCAACATCACCTCAAGAAATTCCAGGCCAAGAAGTTCAACGTCACCTGGAAGGAAGATGGGCCGAAAGGCCTCCAGGAGTTACAGAACAACCCGAACATCAACGTGGTGCTGATGGACCATGTTCTTCCGACGATGACCGGTCTGGAGGTGATTCATCAGATCCACGAAAAAAAGATCAACGTTCCCATCATTTTTCTTACTTCGAAGAAAGATTATAAAGTAGCGGTGGAAGCGATCAAATCCGGTGCGGAGGACTACCTCGCAAAAGATGAAATCGTCGAATCGATGCTACCGCGCACGATCCTCGCAGTCCTGGAGCGGTGCCAACTCAAGAAGAAAATCGCTGAGATCGAAAAGGGTAGACTGATCACGCAGAAACGCGGTGAAGCAATTCGTGAACTAGTAGTAACTGTCTGCCACGAATTCAACAATCCCCTCGCAGCGATCAAGATCAGCGTGGACATTCTGGCTCGCCAGATGCTATCGAGCGAAGACAGGAAGCTCCTAGCGAGTATCGACAAGCAGATCGAGGAGATCGAGAAGGAAATTACCAAACTTCGCGATATTCAGTTCGTGCGTGCCCACGGGGTTCTCCCGGATCGGGAAACACCCGAAACCGCAAAACGACCCTGACCAGTCCGCTGGGGACCTCGACGAATTCGACCGCCTTCCTCAGTTGAACCCGCTTCTTGACCGGCCCGCTACAATTCGAGATTCTTCGACTCCAACATCGGTTTTCTGTTTCGACCGGAACGCCTGGGGATTGCCGATTTTTCGAGCTTGGCTTCACTTCAGAAAAATAACACTTGAACGCGGAGAGGTGTGTCCACCGCGTGAGCTCTCACGCGGTGCTCTGCTCATTGCGATGAAGAGGTACCTCACAATAGGGCCTGGAGCTGCAGTGAAATTCCCTAAAACCAAGCAGACCTCCATGACCACACAATCGTTCGAGACCACTTAATCTATGAATGAAAGTGGGGTCCCTCATCGTAAAGTGCGTTCGCGTCGTCCTTCTTAATCGTTCCTTCCCTTTGAGTCTAGCCTATTGGACGACAGGGCATAGGCATTTCGATTAAGTCAAAATCCTGTTCTGTTCCCCTTGGTCGCAGCGAACCATGATGCAGGATTTGTTCGACGTGCAGAGTGGAAACCGGTCGGAATAGAGCGATATCGATTTCGATCGGAATGACGAATCAGCGACGGTTCAGTTCCCCCTGCAGTTCCCTCCATTCCAACATACCCCCAAGCAGGTTGAGGACCTTGAATCCCTTCCTCGAGAGGATCTCACACGCTCGCGCGCTCCGACGACCGCTGCGGCAGTAAACCAAGAACTCCTTAGTCTTGTACGCTCAAGCTCGTGAATTCTTCAATGGTGATGAGGCGAGCATTCTGAAGATGTCCTAACTCCCCTTTGAGTTCTTCTCCCGTCCGCATGTCTAAGACGAAGACACTTTCAGTAGCCTCAATAAGCTGTAGCGGTTCACGAGCAGAGCCATTCCGGTACTTCATTGTGTCCTGGCTGGCACCAACGGTGCTGAGATATAGTACCGCGGCAATTGCAAGAAGATCAATGCGGATGAGGAGACGCATAGACGCTTCCTCCATAAGTTACGGCACACGGTTGAAATGAAATCCCCGCCTGCTCGACAGCCGTCTATTCTGCGAACCGGAATAGACGAGCCTCGACAAAGTCGGGAGCCCGCTCGCCTCGCTCCGTTCACCTCGTTCCACTCGGTGGAACGGGCTCAGCAGAGCGGGTTGAAGTCCCGTCCCGACGGATTGGGTCGACTCGGCTGACGAACTTCGTCAGATGACTTCGCCAGAATACAATCGCCGACGCTCCTTGCGTAAAGCCAGCTGGCTGACTTTCTCCGCATTCTGTGGTGCGCACATATTCTGCCGTTTCGGTCAAACGACAATGGACCGCCGGCCGGTCTGCGCTTGCTTTTGAAGTTCGAAAACGGTATATTGGAATCGATTGAAATTAGCAACAAGCATGTCTGCGTCGGTCCGACCGTTCAGAGCAGTTCTGGTCTCGTCATGGTGAGAGTTGTCAAAGGTTGTCACGAGAGCGTAAAGAAACCGCGTTTAGGACGCTCAACGCAACCAAGAAAGCTCAAAGTGTCCCGTCCAAAAACGGGACACTTTTTTTATGAGAATTCGAATCCCTGAATGACAGTCCGCGATATCGAAGAGATCCTCGAAGCATGGGCCCCAAAAGAAGTTGCGTGGGAGCGGGACAACGTCGGTCTTCAAGTCGGGTCGCCTTCGAAACGGGTGAGACGCATCCTTCTGGCCCTCGATATCTCCGATTCCCTCTTGCAGGAGGCGGTTCAAAAGAAGGTCGATCTCGTCATCACCCATCATCCGTTGATCTTTCGATCGCTGCGGTCTGTTACGAATTCGGATCGAGCGGGCTCTTTGGTGTCCGGACTGATTCGCAATGAAATTGCACTGTACTCGGCGCATACAAACCTCGACTTCACACGGAATGGAGTGAGTTATGCGCTTGCCAGCGCGTTGGGAGTTCGAGAGGTCAAGTTTCTCTCCGGAATTTCAGGGTCTCTGAAGAAGGTCGCTGTGTTTGTGCCCCCGGAACACGTGGATCCGGTGGCGCAGAAGATGGCAGGAGCAGGGGCTGGTATTATTGGTAATTATGAGTGTTGCTCGTTCCGGACAGCTGGTACCGGCACGTTTCGTGGGATGGAGGGTGCGAAACCCTTTTACGGGAAGCTCGGCAGATACGAAACCGCTAAAGAGGTGCGGCTCGAAATGATCGTGCCTCGGTGGGCCCTTCAACAAACCCTGCGCGCGATGAAAGAAAGTCACCCGTATGAAGAGGTCGCCTACGACGTGTATCCGCTCGAGAACGAGAACTCGAATTACGGCGCCGGCGCAGTTGGAGACTTGCCTCGGGCGATGCGACTCCGACAGTTCCTCGTGCATGTCCGAAGGCGACTCTCGGCGAACGGTATCCGATACACGGGTGATCCGCAACGACGCGTCCACCGTGTAGCAGTTTGTGGAGGAAGCGGGTCGGAACTGCTCGGCGCTGCCCTTGAGCAAAACGCGGACGTATTCGTTACAGGAGATGTTAAGTATCATACCTTCCAGGAAGCGGAGGGAAACATCGCGCTCGTCGATGCAGGCCACTACGAAACCGAACAAGTTGTTCTTGCTGCTGTGGCCGACAAACTGACCAAAGCCCTCCGAGACCGAAGACAGCGACTCAGCGTGCTCACAACGAAGAAAGGAACAAATCCAATACACTATTTCTAAGAGATAAGCAAGGAGGAAAATCTGGAGAACCGACTTCGCGGATTGTACGCCCTGCAGCAGGTTGACCTGAAACTCGATGAATTGCAGGAACTCAAGGGCGACTTGCCCTCTGCCGTCAAGGACCTGCAAGAAAAGATAGCAGGACTTGAATCTCAAGTCAAAGAGCAGGAAGACACGATCAAATCGTCGAGGATTGAGCGCGACAAGTACGATGTTGACGTAGCCGCGATTCGAGAGAAGATCGAGCGTTACAAGGCGCAACAGTTCCAGGTACGCACGAACAAACAGTACGACGCGCTGACGAAGGAAATCGACACTGCAGAGGCGACCATCGTCAGGTTGGAAAGAGAAATGGACGTTCTGGCCGATAAGTCGCGCCTCAGCAGAGAAAAAATGGAAGCCTTCCAGGGAATGTTGGAAGAAACGCGGAAAGCGCTCCGAGAACGCCAGCACGAACTGGAAGAAGTCTCCAAGGCCAGCGAAGAAGAAGAACTTCAGCTCAACCATGAGCGGGAAAAACTCGTGGCCCGGCTGGAGAGGAAAGACCTAGCTATGTACGAACGAATCCGCAAGGCGAAAGACGGAGCAGCGGTCGTGCCGATAAGACGGAATGCCTGCGGGGGTTGTTTCAATTTTGTGCCCGCCCAGCGGATCCTCGAGTTGCGAAAGAACAACAGGATTTTTGCGTGCGAACACTGCGGCCGCATCCTCGTCTCTGATGAGATCGTCCGGACGAGCACGAATATCGTATGACGAAGGCTCAGCGACCAACACAGATCCTCTATGCGCACATCGACGGTGCGTCTCGCGGGAACCCGGGAGAGAGCGGAATCGGCATCGTCCTCCGTGACGCCAAGGGCAACACGTTGTTCTCTGGAAGCGGCTATCTCGGCAAGGGCACGAACAACGAGGCGGAGTACAACGCTCTGCTCGCGTGCCTCAAGAAAATCAAATCGGTTCTCATGGACCAGACGCGCCCGAACCCTCGCCTGACCGTCGGGCAGGGCTTGGGGGGGCGGGACCACGCGGAATCAAAGATTGAGAAAGTCATCGTGTACTCCGATAGTGAGTTGCTCGTGAACCAGTTGAAAGGGTCCTATAAGGTCAAGGATGAGCGGTTGAAAAAATTGTTTCGAATGGCCGCCAGGTTAATCCAGTCGCTACCCGTCAAGGTCGAGATTCACCTTGTTGAGCGAGAGCAGAATCAGGATGCCGACATGCTGGCGAACTATGGGATCAACACGAGAATCAAACTCCGAGTGTAAGTCGAATAGCAAGGCCATGCTCTACGAGACTATTGACTCGCAGAGTCGTAGAGCTTTGGGACAGTACCGCATCCACGTTACAGAACATCCGGGGTAAGTCAGGCAATCGCCTCCCGGTCTTTGATCGGGGGGAGGAAAGTCCGAACTCCGCAGGGCTCAGTACCCCGCGAAAGCGAGGGTCCCGTTGGCGATAACCGGCGGGAACGGACAGTGCCACAGAAAACACACAGCCGACGTCGACGGTGGGTACAAGCCCCGAAGCATTCGGGGCAGGCCCATCGTTGATGGGTCAAGGTGAAAAGGTGGTGTAAGAGACCACCGGTCACGCAGTAA
>JBHHZW010000018.1:0-14280 GCA_046758305.1 Bacteroidota bacterium
GTTTGAGGATACTGTCAATAATCTGATCCGTGGTCTGCCTCTGGACTTTTCTGCCGCAGTTGTAACAGAATTGAGTACCGGCGCGGGCGAAGAGCAACCGAATGTAGTCGTAAATTTCGGTGACCGTTCCGACGGTCGAACGTGGATTGTGGCTGACCGTCTTCTGCTCGATGGAAATTGAAGGACTCAATCCCTCGATGTTGTCGACATCAGGACGCTCGAGGATGCCGACGAACTGTCGAGCATAGGCGGATAGACTCTCCATGTACCGGCGTTGCCCCTCTGCGTAGATCGTATCGAACGCAAGGGTCGATTTCCCGGAGCCGGAGAGCCCCGTGATGACTACGAGTCGGTCACGTGGAATCTCCACGTCGATGTTTTTCAGGTTATGCTCGCGGGCTCCTTCGACGATGATGTTTTGTTCGTCCATCGCGGTTGGCAGATTCTCCAATCTTCTAGTATAAGAAACGCTCACTTCAGTTTCAATCAAGTTTTTGCGGAAAATTTCCTGCTGGTACCGAAAAGCCTGGTTCCCCCCCATTTCCTCATTCCCTCCTCTCATTGCGAGCGTACCGAAGCAATCCGCCTTTCACGTCAGATTGCTGCGGGACTTCATCCCTCGCAATGACATGCTTACAACGCTCGTGTGGCGTCGAACATCAGGCTGAATGAAGACAGCAGACGTTCACAAAACGTCAAGGAAGCCGGAGGTACTTCTCCCGAGGGCCGACGACTCGTCAAGGATGGCTTCGCCACGAGTACCGAGTCAATAAGCCCTAGAGTGCCTCTTTTAGGTCAGGACAAGACGTCCCTCCCAGCGGGTGAATGTTATTGCGAGGAGGCATTCCTGATTCCCACCCCGTCGAGGCTTGCAGTGACGGACTCAAAACATCTTCGTCCGCTTGTGGAGGTATCGAAAGAGGGCAACGTCGAAAGGCACTGACGTATCGAGGAGGACAAAGTCAATCTTGTGCTCGCGACACTCCTTCTTGTATCGCTCGACAAACTTCCGCATTTCGGTCCGGTACGACCTCATGATGTGCCAGGGCTGTGTCATGAGCTCTTCTTCCGTTTCCATGTCACGGAATACCGCATCTCTCCCGAACGCGAAGCTTCGCTCCAGCGGGTCGAGAATCTGCATCACAATCACTTCGTGCTTTCGATGACGAAAGTGCTTGAACGCCGTCATCACGTCGCGCGGGTCATCGAACAGATCGCTCAGAATCACCACCAATCCTCGTCGCTTCACGCGCTCGGCGATCTCGTTTAGCGATTCAGCCGTTCCGGTCTTCTTTCCGCTTCGGAGCGCTTCAAGCTCTCTTAAAATGAGTTTCAAGTACGAGTGTGTGGCATGGGGGGGGAGATACGTCCGCACCCTCTCATCGTAAACGGTCAACCCGACCGCGTCCTGCTGCTTCACCATCAGATACGCGAGTGCTCCAGCGATATAAGATGCATACTCTCTTTTGCGAAGGTTTCCGTCGGAAGCGTAATCCATCGACCGACTCGCGTCGAGGATCAGGTAGCACTTCAGATTGGTCTCCTCTTCGTACTGCTTGATGTAGTAGCGGTCGGTCCGACCCAGCACCTTCCAGTCGATATGTTTGAGGTCATCGCCCGGCATGTATTGACGATGCTCGGCGAACTCGACGCTGAACCCGTGGTACGGGCTCTTGTGGAGACCAGTGATGAAACCCTCCACGACGAGCCGTGCGCGGAGCTCCATATTCGCCAGCTTGGAGACGATCTCCGGACGGAGATACTTTCGATATTCTTCAACCTTGATTGCCATGATAAACGAGCGCGGAAGTCCCGAAGGTCCTGGCCCGCCAAAAAGTGTCACGAAGTGGCGGCTTTGTTGCACTTCGTGAGTGGGCCGCTTCGCGGACGGCTTTGCCAAAGGGGTTCTCCGAAGGAGTCCTTTGGACCTTCGGAAAAGAGTTCCCTATCGGGAAGCGACTTCGTCCCACTTCGTGGGCAAGCTGACTACTGACTAACGGCGTTGCTCGTGTCCCTACCTTTCTTCTTGTGTGCGGTCAGACTGCAATATCGCACCCGCATCTTCTCCGAGGTTTTCGAGTTCGAACTGTGCCGAGGCAGCCATTTCGTGGTCTGGGTATTGGGACAGGAATGATGGATAGGCCGTCTTTGCACTGTCGAATTCCTGAAACTCATTGTTGTAAATAAATCCGATTAGAAAGAGGGCCAACGGTGCGTCGACCATCGGTGAATTGAGAACACATCAAATGTAGGAAAATGGTGAACGAGAAGCAACCGATGAAATCGCGGTAAAGTTACAGATTGCGCTGAAGAACGGCGGCAAAAAAACCATCCGTGCTGTGTCTGTGGGGAAAAAGGAAAAGGTAATCCATCTCGGTGAGGTGATGAAGGTTCCACTGCTCGAGCACTTCGCGGACTGGCTGCACTCGAAACGAAGATTGCTTCTCCAAGAATTCTTGTATGACAGGCTCGTTCTCTTCCTCGAGAAGCGAGCAGGTTGCATACACGAGTCGTCCACCCGGCTTGACAAGACGGCTGTAGCGCATAAGGACATACCGTTGACGAAGCTGATACTCCTCGATTTTCCGCTGTGTCAGAATCCACTTCGTTCCCGGATTGCGACGTATTGTCCCGGAGCCACTGCACGGCGCGTCAACCAGCACTGCGTCTGCCATGGCGACATAGGATTCCTCCGCACTGCCATCCTCCGCTTCGACCAGAACGGGCTCAACGTTCACAGCGTTCACGCGATGACAGCGTCTTCGTAGTTCCTGTAACCGACGTTGGTCGACGTCGAGCGCAACAATCTGGCCTCCGTTTTCCATCAAAGCAGAAAGGTGAAGTGCTTTCCCCCCTCCACCCGCACAAGCATCGACGATGAACTGTCCTGGACGGGGATTCACGAGGAGCGAGAGAATCTGACTCCCCTCGTCTTGAATCTCAAACAATCCTGCACGAAACGCCCTGAGCACATGGATGTCGACCCGCTTTTCGAAAGTCAGACCAAAGGGTGAAAGCGAAGAGGGATGACACCGTACTCCTTCCTTTTCCAGTGAGGCACGGCACTCCTCGACGGAAACCTTCGTCGTGTTTACTCGAATAGCCACCGGCGCTACTTCATTCATCGCTATGCAGAGCCGATGCGTTTCTTCTTCCCCGAGTCGACGAAGCCACTGCTCAACCATCCACGTCGGATACGAGTGCTCAGTTGCAAGGCGCAATGCAGGGAATTGCGGAAGAAAATCAAGGCGAGCATGCTCGTTCAGAAGCGCAAGCAATCGCTCGAGGTCAGCGTCAGGAAAATCTGTCAACCAGAGCGAGGAAAGATCTTTGAGGGCATCCGTTTGAGGCTGATTGCGGATGCAGATGGCATAGGCAACATACATCCACAGCGCTGGGATCTGGACAGCCGGAGCGACGAAGTTCATCTGCTTCAGCGAATGCTCGAGAATCGCTTCCAACCGCTTTCGATGTCGGACAATTCCAAAGAGCGCATCAGTGATAAACCGTCGATCTTTTGAACCGAGGTATTTCCTCCTACGTACGAACTCGCTAACGACGGCATCCGTCGGGAGTTCCAGTGAACGTACTCGGTCATACAGCTCGATCACGTGACCCACGAGCGAGAGCGGCTTCATACCCCTAATGCAAAGAAATCCCCCTTCAAACCGCTGTGCTCCGTCTCATAAAAAATTAGACTTCGACAACAAGCTCGGTCATATCGCTCGTCTTGTAGGCCCGGGCCATCCGTGGCGTGTTGAATGCATAACCAATGTTCCCGTCTTTGTTCAGTACGATCGCTCCCCCCAGCCCTTCTGCCTTCATAGCGAGCAATCTAATCCCCTGGTCTGCTGCGGCTTGTGGCTGTCCGCCGTTCCGATCCATCAGATCGATCACGGTCTTTGCAAGCACAACTTTGATGATGGCTTCACCCCATCCTGTACAGGAGACGCCGCCCGTGGCGTTGTCCGCGTACGTTCCGCAGCCGATGAGGGCAGAATCCCCGACACGGCCCGGGTACTTATTTAGGGTACCGCCGGTGGACGTCCCGGCCACGATGATCCCTTCCCGGTCAATCGCTACGGCGCCAATCGTCCCAAATTCTTCTTTCTTCTCAAACGTGTCTTTGGTCGAAAACGTCTCCTGGGCCTGGATTTGTTTCCATCGCCGGAGCTCTCGATCTACAAGCAGCTCGTCCGCTTCACATTGTTCAATCCCATTCTCTTTTGCGAACCGCACCGCCCCAATCCCGACGAGTAAGACGTGCTCGCTCTCATCCATCACCTTTCGCGCCAGAGAGATGGGATGCCGTATGTTCTGGACGGAAGCAACGCCTCCCGCCCGTAGAGTGGAGCCGTTCATGATACTCGCGTCGAGTTCGATTTCTCCCAGAGCGTTCATATGAGAGCCCCTCCCGGCGTCGAACGTCGGATCGTCCTCTAACACATTGACCGCCTTTTCAACTGCATCCACTGCTGAGCCCCCAGCGGAGAGAATCTCCCAACCGACGTTCAGCGCGACCGCCAGGCCGTCACGGTGCGGAGCGAGCAACTCTTGCGGGATGTCCCAGGCACCGCCGTGGAGGATAAGAGAAATCATAGTCGGTTTTGCCAGCAAGTAAGAAAATTGTACCACCGCAGATTTCGTGCGGCGTAATCTAGGAAAAAATTAGGCGAGATACAAATAGGAACGCCGAGAGCGGACAACCCTCGGCGCCATCGCAAACGTCCGACGTGCCTGATTTCCGGTCACGGCAGCGCTGGCTGTGGCAAGCGGTAGCAGAATTTATGGTTCAACGTGGCCAGCGAGAAGCAGCGGGTTACTCCTCAACAGGGGCAACCACCTTCCGCCTCAGTTCGATCAGTCCTCGTGTGTTCAGGTCGACCTCCACGACATCGCCCGAGGAAAACTCCCCGGCGAGGATCTTTTCCGACAGCCAATTCACAACATGCTTCTGAATCACGCGCTTCAGCGGTCTCGCTCCGTGGGTTAAGTCATAACCGAGCTTTGCAAGCCAATCCTTCGCCTCCTCCGTAAACTGGAGGGTAATTTCCCTGTTCGCCGCCATCTGATTCACACGCTTCAACTGCAGCTCGACAATGCGCTTGATGTGGTCACGCGTTAGCGGTTTGAAGAGTATGATCTCATCGACACGGTTGAGGAATTCAGGTCGAATGGTCTGGCGCAACATTTGGACCAACTGCGTCTTGAGGTACGATATTGCATCGTCCAGCTCGTCATCCGTCGCGAATTCTTTCGCCAGCTGCTCCTGGATCAAGTGCGAGCCGAGGTTAGAGGTCATGATGATGAGCGCGTTCTTAAAGTTGACTGTTCGACCTTTGCTGTCGGTCAGGCGGCCTTCATCGAGAACCTGGAGCAAAACGTTGAACACTTCCGGATGGGCCTTCTCAATCTCGTCGAGCAGTACCACAGAGTACGGCTTTCGGCGTACAGCCTCCGTCAGCTGTCCCCCTTCCTCGTAGCCTACGTAGCCCGGCGGAGCGCCGATGAGTCTCGACACGGAGAACTTTTCCATGTACTCGCTCATGTCGATCCGAACCATGGCGTTTTCGTCGTTGAACAGCACTTGCGCCAGAGCTCGCGCTAATTCCGTCTTGCCAACCCCCGTGCTGCCCATGAAGATAAATGATCCGATCGGCCGCCTCTCATCCTGCAGTCCCGCCCGTGCACGGCGTACGGCATCGCTCACGGCCCTAACAGCCTCAACCTGGTTCACGATGCGTTCGTGCAGTCGTTCCTCCATGTGCAGAAGCTTCGTACGTTCGCTCTCCAGCATGCGACTGACCGGAATGCCTGTCCAGCGCGACACGATTTCGGCGATATCCTCAGCGTCCACTTCCTCCTTGAGCATCCGTTTATTCTTCTGGACCTCCGCAAGTTTCGTAGTGGTTTCTTTCAGCTGCTTCTCCTTTTGCGCCATCACGCCGTAACGCAGCTCGGCGACCTTGCCAAAATCGCCGCGTCGCTCGTACTGGTCCGACTGGGTTTTCGCCTCCTCGATCTCTCCTTTGAGAGCCCGAATCGCCTGTATGAGCTGTTTCTCCAGCTGCCAATGAGCACGCAGCTCTTTTCGCCTCTGCTCATCTTCCGAGAGTTCCTTTTCGATGTCGCTCAATTTCGCCTGGGACCCTTCGTCCTTCTCGCGTTTGACAGCTTCTCGTTCTATCTCAAGCAATTTGATCCGCCGCTCGACCTCATCGAGCTCCTCTGGCATCGAGTCGATCTCGATGCGCAGTCTCGATGCAGCTTCATCGATCAGGTCGATCGCCTTGTCGGGTAAAAACCGGTCCGCTATGTATCGGTAACTCAACTGCGCGGCCGCGACGATGGATCCATCGGTAATGCGAACGCCGTGGTGCACTTCGTAGCGTTCCTTGAGTCCGCGGAGAATTGAGATGGTGTCCTCCACACTCGACTCATCCACGAGCACCGGCTGGAATCGACGTTCGAGCGCTGCGTCCTTTTCGACGTGCTTTCGGTACTCATCGATGGTCGTCGCCCCGATTGCACGAAGCTCGCCTTTCGCCAACGCCGGTTTCAGCATGTTCGCAGCATCGACGGCACCCTGTGCCGCGCCGGCACCGACGAGCGTGTGAAGCTCGTCGATAAAGAGGATAATCTCGCCCTCGGATTCCGTCACTTCCCTCAGCACTGCTTTGAGTCGCTCCTCAAACTGACCACGGAAGCTGGCCCCGGCCACAAGCGTGCCCATATCGAGTGCGACGATGCGCTTCGCCTTCAGATTCTCAGGCACGTCTCCCTGGATGATGCGCTGTGCAATCCCTTCGACAATTGCAGTTTTCCCAACGCCCGGCTCACCGATGAGGACAGGGTTGTTTTTTGTTCGGCGTGAGAGCACTTGCAATACACGACGGATCTCCTCATCGCGGCCGATCACCGGGTCGAGTTTCCCTTTGCGTGCGAGCTCGTTGAGATCACGGCCAAAACGATTCAGTGCCTGGTATTTCTCTTCCGGCGTCTGGTCAGTGACCCGCTGCGTCCCCCGGATGTCTTTCAGGACCTTGTAGATGTTCTCCTTCGTCACTCCCTGGTCAGCAAGAAGCCTGAAGGCCGAACTCTTGGCGGAGTCATCTACGAGAGCGAGCAGGAGGTGTTCCGTACTGACGTACTCATCGCGCAGCTGAGTCGCCTCTTTGAACGCGACGTCCAGCAGAGCCGCTAAGGACTGTGACAGATACTGGTTACCGAGTCCGGCACCGCTGACCTTCGGCAACTTCTCGATCGCCTCGTTGATCTTGATCTTGAGGTAGTTCAGATTTGCACCCAGCTTCTGCAGTATCGGGACCACAACGCCTTCGGAATCTTGCACCAGCGCCGCCAGCAGGTGATCGGGTTCGATAGCCTGGTTACTATAGCTCGCCCCAATCTCCTGTGCGTTCTGCAGAGCTTGCTGAGATTTGATTGTGAATTTTTGAAGGTTCACACAAGTTCGTCCTTTTTGATTCTATGATCCAGAAGCATTCCATCTCTTGCGGGAAAAAGCCTTTGCCAATCTCCATGTGCAACGCACCCTTGAGGTGCATCGCACTTTGCCCTCCGAACTCTTGAACATATGGTCCAGAGCTCATTTCTTGTCCTTGTCCTTGTTCTTCTCCTTATCGTCCATTATCTCAAAATCGGCGTCTTCAACGGCCTTTCCTTCCGCTTCCTTCTTCGGCTGACCGGCATCGCCTGCGGGTTGCGCACCAGCGGCTTGCTGCTGACCAGCTGTCGCCTGCTGATACATATGAGTTGAGGCTTCGTTCCAAGCGGTATTCAGCACCTCCATCTTAGACTTGATGTCGTTGATGTTGCCGGATTTCACCGCATTGTCGAGCGCATCTGCAGCGGTCTCCACCTTGGACCGCATATCGGCACTCAATTTATCGCCGAATTCCTTGATCTGATTCCGTGTCTGGAAGACCAAGTTGTCCGCCTGGTTCTTGGTATCGACTTCCTCTCGCCTCTTTCGGTCTCCCGCTGCGTGCGCCTGTGCATCTTGCTTCATCTTCTCGATCTCTTCCTTCGTTAGCCCGCTCGACGAGGTAATGCGGATGCTTTGCTCCTTACCCGTAGCTTTGTCCTTCGCGTTCACGTGAAGCATGCCGTTCGCATCGATGTCAAAGGTAACTTCTATCTGAGGGATCCCACGCGGTGCTGGCGGTATACCGTCGAGGTGAAACCGACCGAGTGTGCGGTTATCCAACGCCATGGGACGCTCGCCCTGGAGCACGTGGATTTCAACCGATGTCTGGCTATCCGATGCGGTGCTGAAAATCTCGCTTTTACGGGTCGGGATGGTCGTGTTGGCTTGGATCAGCGTCGTGTGGACACCACCCAACGTCTCGATGCCAAGAGAAAGAGGGGTCACATCGAGCAGGAGCACGTCCGTTACGTCGCCAGCGAGTACGCCGCCCTGGATCGCCGCGCCGACAGCAACGACCTCATCCGGATTCACGCCCTTATGACCGTCTCTGCCAAACATCTCCCTGACCAACTGCTGAACGCGAGGGACACGCGTCATCCCGCCGACGAGACTCACCTCACCAATCCCGGATGGGCTCAAGCCCGCGTCTTTCAAGCACTTCTCCACAGGCGGCAGGCAACGCTGCACCAGGTCATCTACCAGCTGTTCGAATTTCGCCCGCGTGAGCGTCATCTGGAGATGCTTTGGACCCTCCGAAGTGGCCGTCACGAAGGGCAGGTTGATTTCCGTCTGCAACAATGTCGAGAGCTCTATCTTGGCCTTCTCCGCCGCTTCACGCAATCGCTGGAGAGCCATCGGATCCTTGCGGATGTCGACGCCTTCCAGCTTCTTGAATTCATCGGCAATATAATCCACCACACGCTGGTCGAAGTTATCTCCTCCGAGATGGGTATCACCGTTCGTCGCCTTCACTTCGAAAACCCCGTCGCCAAGCTCGAGGATCGAAATGTCAAAGGTCCCACCGCCGAGGTCGAAAACGGCGACCTTGACATCTTTCTGCTTCTTGTCGAGACCGTAGGCGAGCGCCGCGGCCGTCGGTTCGTTGATGATCCGTCGGACATTGAATCCAGCAATTTCGCCAGCTTCTTTCGTTGCTTGTCGCTGTGCATCGTTGAAATACGCCGGAACCGTGATCACCGCCTCGGTTACCTTCTGTCCGAGGTAATCCTCCGCAGTCTGCTTCATCTTCTGGAGAATCATCGCGCTGATCTCAGGAGGAGAGTACACACGGTCCCCAATGCTCACGCGCGCAGTGTTATTGGGACCTCGCACGGTATCGTACGGGACAATTTTCATCTCCTCGGTCACTTCATCGTAGAAGCGACCCATGAACCTCTTGATGGAGTGCACTGTGTTTTTCGGGTTGGTGATAGCCTGGCGCTTGGCAGCTGCGCCCACAAGCCGCTCGCCAGTCTTTGTAAACGCCACGTCCGATGGCGTGGTACGAGAACCCTCAGAGTTCGCGATTACGACCGGTTCGTTGCTTTCCATGATCGCAACAACTGAGTTCGTCGTTCCGAGATCAATACCGATAATCTTATTTGATGCCATTTATCCTCGCTCCTTTCTTGAGAGTATCATTTGCAGTTCACCCGTGACAACCGAACACGCCTCGCGCCAGCGAGGCAAGATCTATTCTCGCCCTGAAGGGGTCCGTCGGGGCAGGTTCATCAGGGATTTTCAAAAAGCAGTGGTAGGTTGAAGTTGCGAATTTGACCTTCGGACTTCATCTCTCGAGAGCCTGTTGTCAAGCTCACTCATTTAATTTCGATCAAACGCTGGGTCTCTTTAGTGCTCTTTTTCGGAAGTTCAACCCAAAGCACCCCATCCTCAAAACTTGCACCTACTTTGTCCGCATTGACTTCCTCTGGCAAGTTAACCGAACGCGAGAACGTGCCATACGTGCTTTCGATTCGGAGGTAGTTCGTTCCCTCCCGCTTCTGCTCGACCCTGCGCTTACCCTGAATCGTCAACACTCTGGCGTGAATTGTTACTTTCACGTCGTCCTTGGTCATACCAGGCAGCTCGGCCTCCACGTAGAGGTTTTTCTCATCCTCATGGAGATCGATACGAGGCGAGAAGGTTTTTCCCCGGCCCCACGCGTACGTTTCCGGATACTCGTCGAACAGCCGATGCATCCGATCCGAAATCCTCTCGATCTCGCGGACAGGCTCTACATAAACCAACGTCATTGCAAATCCTCCTCCCGTTGCCGTCTCTGTTGAACTAAGTCTCATCCTCTTTAATTTCAGTTGCAAGAGACGTGCCAGACTGCTACCAGACTCCATCCCCTCCCCAAGTCGTTTCTGCCGACGTACTTAGCTCGATAAAGGTCTTCCCACGCCGAGCCCGTAGCGTCTATCGCAATGTGTCATGCTGGCAGACAATCTCCATCATATGACAAAACTGAAGAATCCATGTGACGTTCTGGCAAGTTTCACCCCACTGTGCAAGAAGCTTGACTTTCTGCCGTTTTCTTGCTAAAATCGTTGGATTTTTCACATCACAAACACTTTTCGATGAAGGAGAAAGACCTCAAGCAAGGACTTCACGCCAAGACTCTTGGACGGAAAATTTATTTCTTCGAGTCTCTGGATTCAACGAACAATTGCGCGAAGGCGCTGGCAAGCTGCGAAGTCCCGGAGGGTGCGGTGGTGTATTCGGAGTTTCAGACACAGGGACGGGGAAGGATGGGCAGGCTGTGGACAGCGGCTCCTGGAGAAAACCTCCTGTTTACGGTGATCCTCAGGCCGAATCTCGACGCAGAACAAGCAAACCTGCTCCCTTTTCTTGCGGCTGTCTCCGTTGCAGAGGCAGTAGAGTCGCTGACAGATCTGCCTGTTGAAGTCAAATGGCCCAACGACCTCCTCACGCGCGGCAAAAAGTTTTGTGGGATTCTTTCCGAGGCTTCATTCAAGGGGGAAAAGCTGGATTTTGTCCTCATGGGGATCGGAATCAATGTAAACCAAGTCGATTTTCCGGATGAACTCGGGCTGACCGCCACCTCGCTGAATCGCGAACTCACCCGGAAAATCGACAGGATGAGACTGTTTCAGGAAGTTGTCGGTCGATTGGAAAAGAATTACCTGGAGGCGAAAGAGGGAAAGCTTGACGATGTCCTGCAGGAGTGGGGAAGGCGATGCACGATGTTCAACCGTGAAATCACAATTGACCAGCAAGGAAGAATCCTCAAGGGCGTGGCCCTTCGTCTCGCTCGCGACGGCGGACTCGTCCTCGAGACGGACGGAAAACAAGTTACAGTGCTCGCCGGCGATGTCACGGTTCTGAGCTGAAGTCCGTACCAGAAAAGACTCAACTCCTTGCCCATATACTCTCTTATGCTCCTCGCGATCGATATCGGGAACACGCACACCGTCCTCGGTGTGTTCGACAAGAAAAAGCTCGTTTCGGATTGGAGACTTTCAAGTGCCATTGGGCGAACGGAGGACGAGTGCTGGCTGGTTGTCAAGCTGTTTCTCGAGAACGGCAACATCAAGCCCAAGAAGGTTACGGGTGTCGGAATATCGTCCGTCGTTCCGAACCTCACTGACATTTTCCAGATGATGGCCCGGAAGTATTTTAACGTCGAACCGCTCACCGTGACCGCTGATTCGAAACTCGGTTTGAAGATCCGCTACGACGATCCCGGTGCCGTCGGATCGGACCGGCTGTGCAACGCAGTGGCGGGCTTCGCGAAATACGGCGGCCCACTGATCATCATCGATTTTGGGACCGCCACGACGTACGATGTCATTTCGAAGACCGGGGAATACCTCGGCGGCATCATCGCGCCCGGTATCGAGGCTGCAGCCGCGGATCTCCACCGGCGGGCGGCGAGACTGCCGAAAATCGAGCTCCACTTCCCTACAAAACTCATCGGTACGGATACCATTACCAGCATGCAATCAGGAATCCTGTACGCAGCTGTCGACGCGATGGAGGGAATGATTCACCGCATCAAAGAAGTCGTTGGCAAGGAGGCGGCGGTTGCTGCAACCGGCGGTCACGCAAGACTTGTCTACGAACACTCGCGGGGTATTAACTATGTTGAGCCGTCGCTTGTACTGGACGGAATCCGCTTGATTTACGAGAGAAACCGGACCTAGGCGGCAAGGCCGAACACACTTGCTCTTATGCTCAAAAGGACAGAAATTCGTCTGTCCTTTTTTCTTGTTTTCCCACCTTTGCTCCCGTACCAAACTTGCGTGCAGGTCCTAACAGGTCGGCACCCGTGGCGAAGCAATCTGCCGATCCGAAGGATTCCTCCGAGGGAGAAGTACCTCCAGCATAGGTTTTCATGTGCTCGCCGACCATTCCCGCTCCTTAGTTATCTCCACAAAAAGCCGGATGCCGCACGGCGGGATCTGGTCGGCGCGTAAAACGGTCTCGCGCGAGATGCTCAATGCCCACAGGTAGGTTAGAGTACGCCTGGAACCCGACACACCCGGGGTCGACGTGTAATCCGGCTACAGGCAAGGTGTCGAGCCCCGACATGGCCAGGATTCTACACCACAGAACCTCCAGTTCAAGGAATCCCGACCATCACGAGGGAGGCCTGGGCGAAATCGACTATGGGAGTAAAATAGAGAAAAAAAGCGATGTTGGGGATGAGAAAGACGAGGAGCAGAGCCGTGTGGGCAGGTTCAAAACGAATCGCCGCGCCGCTCCTGACAGGATCGCGCAGGTACATGTTGCGAATCACTCGAACGTAGTAGTAGAGCGAAATTACGCTGTTGACGGCACCAATCAGCGCGAGCCAGAACCACTGGGCGTCTATCAATGCAGCAAAGAGGTAGAACTTTCCGATGAACCCGAACGTCGGTGGAATTCCGGTTAACGAAAGCAGGAACACCGTCAGACTGACTGCTATGAGCGGCGATCGATACCCAAGTCCCTTGTATTCCTCGATGCTCTCGCTGCCGGTCTTATCGGCAATGAGCATTACCGCGTAGAAGGCTCCGAGGTTCATGAACAGATAAGCGACGAAGTAGATCATCATCGCTGTGATGCCTGCGTTGCTGAGGACGACGATTCCCATCAAGATATACCCTGCATGTGCGATGCTTGAGTAGGCCAGGAGTCGTTTCATGTTATCCTGCCAGATGGCCACGAGATTCCCGAGCGTCATGGTAAGCACCGAGAGCACCGCAAGAACCATGTTCCATTCGAATCCCTCGAACGTAGCCCAGAATCCCTCGGGAAGCGCATCAACACTGGAATCGAAAAACGTGACTTTGAAGAAGCGGATCAGCAGCGCAAAGCCCGCGGCTTTGGAAGCGACCGCCAGGAATGCGGTGATAGTGATCGGAGCCCCCTCGTACACGTCCGGCGACCAGAAGTGGAACGGCGCGGCAGTAATCTTGTAGCCGAACCCAGCGATCGTGAGCATTCCTGCAATCAACAGCGCGATCGTGCTCACTTCCCCCTCGGCGATAATGCTGTTGATACTGTAAATGTCCAGCGCACCCGTGAGTCCGTAAATGATGGAAATCCCGTACAGCATGAGTCCCGAAGAGAGCGCGCCATAAATCACGTACTTGAGCGACGCTTCCGCAGAATCGGGAGCTTCTTTCGTGTGCCCCGCGAGGATGTAGGAGCTGATGCTCGTGAGTTCGATCGACAAGTACATCATGAGGAGGTTGCTGGCACCTACCATCAGGAACATTCCCAGCGTCATTGCCACCAGGAGCGAATAGTACTCTCCCAACCTGCGCGCCCCACCAGTCCTCAATTCGTTCGACCAGAGCGATTGAATCACGATCAGGACACTGCAGAGCAGAATGAGAACCTTAAAGAAGGTCGCGAAAGGGTCAACGGCGTACATATCGCTGAAGATGGACGTTGTGGTTCCCGCCTGCTCGTATACGTAGTATCCTGTGACGGCAAATCCGACGAGGGAGACTGCCGACACCCAGGTTACTTTTTTCCGCACGATGAGCTCGAGGATGATCGCGACACAAAACGTCGCGGTCAGGGCGATTTCCGGCTTGAAGTTTCCTACACTTTGAAGTATCTGTTCGAGCATGAGAATCGGTTCCCCTATCTCGGACACGGCGTGCCTAGTGCGCCTGCAACTAATTCTTTATCCAGGCATTCATTTCTTGACTGCACCCCTCTTCATCAGTTTGTGTGTGTGCACGTCGATCATTCCCGTCCAATAATCTAACGACAACAAGCAGGATCCCTTTCCCGAAGGGACGGACGAAGTCCCCTTCGGGGCTTCGCCGCGGGACTTGTTCGACGTGTCACCCGACCGCCAGTCAGGTGTCGAG
>JBHHZW010000019.1:0-13850 GCA_046758305.1 Bacteroidota bacterium
CTTGTTTAACGATTTGGGAATTGGAAATTAATTGTATCTTGGTGCTTGGTACTTGTCCCAAAGGGACCCCCTTTGGGGGAATTTCAAATATTGGCATCTATCCGCAGCCCTTTGACCTTGCTGGTCGGCCTATGTGTCGCTGTGAAGATGCCGCAACAAGTCGTAGCGTCCCCGCAGCTCACGAATACTTCGCAACCGGAGTTTTCCCAGAATCTCGCGCCACTGGATTTTCCAGGAGTGGTATAAATTGATGATGCGCTGAGCTCCCCATTCAGGCTTAATCAGGAGGGAAAGTTCCGGATCGACCGTCGTGATGCCGATCGGACAACCTCGTCCGCGTTCGCAGTTGCTGCAGTACGTGCACCCGAGAGCGACAATTTCGGAGGTTCCGATCACACACCCGTCGGCCCCGAGTGCGATGGCCTTCGCGACGTCGTACGCAGTTCGTATGCCTCCGCTTGCCATGACCACGATCTGATCGCGGATCCCCTCTTTCAGGAGGAACTTATGAACCTTCGGAATGGCGTACTCGATCGGCATAGCGATGTTCTTCTTGGCGATCTCGGGCGCCGCTCCGGTACCGCCGTACCCGCCGTCGATGTTCAGGATGTGTGCTCCTGCGTAGTAAGCACCGACCGCCACCATGTCCACATCCACCGGTGTTGACACTTTGACGATGACGAGCGCGTTCGGGTTCACCGTCTTGATCCAATCAACGTGCTTCTTGTGGTCTTCGACAGAATAGACGCTGTGGAAAGGGAACGGGGAAAAAAGACTCACCCAGGGCAGAGACTCACGCATGTTTGCGACGTCCAAATTTACCTTATCGCCGAGAAGATGGCCTCCCAGCCCTGGCTTCGCACCCTGAGCATACTTGAACTCGATGATGCGAGCCCGCTGGATGGTCTCCTCCCGGACCCCGAACAAGCCCGTTGCCACCTGCGTGATGACGTGGTCTTTATAAGCGGCGAGAGGTTCCGGATATCCGCCCTCACCGGTGGACATGAATGTGCCCAAGGTTCTTGCAGCGACCGCTCGAGAGAGCATGACCTGGAGACTCACGGAGCCGAACGACATGCCCGCCCCATACACCGGAATGGGAATTTCGATCGAGGGTCCGTTTCTCCGACGATTGAGCGAAAGGGACAGGTCGAGCGGTTCTTTTTCGTCGAGCCGCTCCGATTTCGGCGCGAATCGAAAATCAAGTACGTCGAAGCCCCCGCCGGACCTCCCAACTTTATATTCGAGTCCCGACGTCGGAGGTTTTCCCGTCCCGGCCTGCTCCCAGATTGTCATGAGGAGTTCCGGCGTCCAGCGCACGTTGCCGAGTGACTCTGGGATTCCATGATTGCCCGATGCGAGTTCCGTCAAGCCACGGTGAATCTTCTCTTCGTGCCGCTGCAGCACGCGAAGTTTAACTTCAGTCACGGCTAGATCCGCAGATGGTTTCACAGAATTCTTTATCGAGGTCGTCCGCGAACATCGCTCTTCCGACTTCTCCCCGCAATCTCCGCACTTCGCGCAGACCCATAGCACCAAGGATTTCCAGTAGCTGTATGTGCCAGGAGCCGATCAAGTTCACGATTCGCCTCTTCGCCCACGTCTCATGAAACTGCGGAAGTTCGATAGTCGGATCGCTTCCGTCTCTGAGAATTGCCTCTCCCTGGAGTGCGACGATCAGGGGTACATTCAGCGCAACGATATCCGCCCCGCAGATAATGGCTTTCGGCACGTGTTCCGCTGCAACGATGCCTCCGCTCGCGATGAGCGTGATCTCATCCCTCTTGTTTGTTTCCACCAAGCGTGTATGAACGGCTCTCAGGATGTCGGTAATGAACCGAGGGTTGGATCCGTCCTCCATTCCTTTCCAATCAGCGCAGAGGTGGATGACGTTCGCACCCGCGAGGGCGAAGTCGCGGATCAGGTCCTCCACTCCTGGCTTGGCGTCAACCCGAACAAACAACTGGGTCTTGTTCATCTGCAGGGCGCTCCGGCAGTCGTCGACGGTTCTACATTCCACTTCGACAGCCGGATACACCGAAAGGTCTGTGATTCCCTTTCGCAATTCATCGATTGACACAACGGGAGTAATGTGGGATCTGGAGGACTGGTAAACACTGTCGAGCGGGCCCGCGGCGGACCTATCAACAAAATAGAGTGTCTGCAGTTCGCTCGCCGCTCCTGCAAGGGTGGCGTGGAGATGCGGGTGATTGACGGGCAGTGAATCGAGCACGATGGGAATCGGAATGCGAAGTGACCACTGCCTCTTGTTCCGAAGATTGCCGTTTTCGTCGAAGGAAAGCCTGGGAAATTTTCGTCCGACATCAACGGTCGTGGAGATATACTCTCGCCCGTGGATGCCGTCGCGGGTCGGCCGCACAATCTCGGACAGGTCGGTCCACATGCCGTCGAAGCCGCTCCCGCTGAACGGTCCATTGTACCCTGCGCCGCGGACGGGCACGCGTCCTGTAGTGGATTCATACCAAATGGTAGATACCTGCTTTGGCGTCATGAACGGAGCGCCGAGTTCTTGAAACTCAGGGTTTGGGAGGATGCGAACTATCTCTGGATTTTCGATCACACATCGGTAGCAAGAGACACAGAGATTGCTCTTGGGAGCAAGCCCGCCCACCGGGCGGCGGAACACGCCATACATGCACGGTCGGCTCTGGATCGTGGCTTTCATTTCTTCAACCGATGAGCAAGACATGAGTTCGTGCAGGATCATCTTCGCGAACTTGAGTCGGTCGACTTTGACGGCGAATTTCGGGACCTGGGGTGACTGCGGTGGACAAAACTTTGTGTTGATATGATAGCGGTGATACATAGGTTCGGTTGCAGGAGAACGGATCGGGACGTGGTCCGTGAAGAATAATGTGCTGCAAATCTAGTATTCTTTTCGGTGGAAATCAACATGCGGAAACTTCTGACCTCTTTCACTTCTCAATATCAAGTTCGATTACGAACAGGAACTGGTGTGCTGTCGGTGTTCTCAATTGAAGCACCGTACATGCGCTAATCGCGGGTACCCTTTCTTGATTTGTGGAATTCGTTCAGGTCGAAGTTCGCGAAAAGCCGAGCGGTGACGGTATACTGTCGGGTGGCTTAAGCGCGTGCTCCAGAGGTCGGTGATTCGTGTCGACGACCGGTTGAACAACCTTGCTCGACACCGAAACAAAGATGGCCCGTTGCGTCCATGACGCTCACAGGTGGTTCCTACCGCCCCATTGCTCTGGAGAGGGGTGGTTCGAAGTGTGTTTTGCGGGAGGATCGGCGCCCATCGAAAGGAGCCACAGTAAGCTCGCTGTTGCAGCTGGCGAAGCCTTGCCCAAGCATCAGGCCCGCGCGTCAGCGCGTCGGCTGCATGCCCCTCTTTGGCAGACCATGATTCAATTCACGAAAGTTGGGTGGCAGCAGACAACTAGGACTAAGTACACATTCTTTGCCGGGGCCTTGAAGACGCCCCAGCAAATGTAGCAAGCATGCAGACGGCTGCGAACACTCCGAAGAAAAACAAGCCGACTATCGCCACTCTTCCACACTCCCAAGATTTCGATCTCTTACGCAGATTCTTTTCTGCCATTGCGAGAATCGAACGATGTTCCAGTTGAAGGCGATCCCAACGAGCTTCTGTCAGTCCGCTGATTTTAAGGAGGGTTGACTCGAGGTGTGTCAAGAAGGAAATCAGAGGCTGCTGAGAGAACCACCAGAGTATCCGTATCAGCAGCGTGAAAACGTGTCGTTCTCTACTTGCTGTATTGCTTCTGTACTTCGATCGTCAGCACTTCGTTCATGCTTCCGGTCCGATATCCCTGCAAATCCAACGTCACGTACGTAAACCCGAGTTTCTTCAGCTCGCAGACGATTTTCATCCGGACCTCATCGTCCACTAGTCTCTTGATTTCGTCTTTCCCCACTTCGATGCGTGCGGTCTTGTCGTCGTGGTGTCGGACCCGAAAATAGCGGAAGCCAATGTCGCGTAGCAACGTTTCCGCTTGGTCGATTTTCATAAGGTTCTCCTTCGTGATGCCAAACCCGTACGGAAATCTGGAAGACAAACAGGCAAAAGAGGGTTTGTCCCACGTTGGCAGGTCAAGATATCGGGAGAGTTCACGGATTTCTTGCTTGGTTAGTCCGGCCTCTAGCAGCGGCGAACGCACCCCCTTTTCGTTGACGGCTTTCATTCCCGGACGGAAATCTCGGACGTCATCTGCGTTCGTTCCGTCGGCGATCCAGCGAAACCCTAGCTCCTCAGCGATCACTTTCAGCTTCCCGAAGAGCTCTGTCTTGCAATAGTAACAGCGGTCGGGAGGGTTCTCTTGAAACTTCAAGACGTCGGTTTCCTCTGTCCGCACGACGTGGACGTTTACACCGATCTCCTCAGCGAGCCAGATGGCTTCCTCGTATTCACGTGTGGGGTATGTTTCCGACCTTCCGATGACCGCTAGGACGCCCTTCCCGAGCATGTCTGCAGCAACTTTGAGAAGGAGTGTACTGTCGACGCCACCGGAAAAGCCGATGACGACGCTCTCCATGTCGGCCACAATGCTGCGAAGGATTGAGTATTTCCCCCCGAGCGGAGCGGTAAGCTGAATCGACATCGGGCTATCCTCTCATGGAGACTGCATGCATACCGTGGATAAGAACTGATCGGACTTTTTCCACAGACATCGGCAGGCCTGTCCAGAGCTCGAACGACTTTGCGGCCTGCTGCAATAACATTTCCGATCCCCCAATTACGGTCGCTCCTTTTCCTTTCGCCATCCTCATCAGTTTCGTTTCAGGAGGATTGTAGACGAGATCCATGATGATCTGCGCAGCGACGAGAGTTTTGTCCGTGGCGATGGGAGAGTCCTCTTCGTTCGGATACAAGCCGGCGGCCGTCGCATTCACAATTAGCCTCGAATTCGCGAGAGAATCAAGAGCGTTCGGTTCAAAGAGTTCCATTGTCGTGATTGCATTGAACGAGAAGGTTTTCTGGAGATAGATTCTCAACGACTCTGCTCGTTCCAGATGTCGATTGAGAAGATAGATCTGCTTCGGCTTGAACTCGGTGATGAGCTCGTAGAGTACCCCACGGGCTGCACCACCCGCTCCCAGGACGGCCGCTGTCTCTCCTCTGATCCGATCCGAGAACGGTTTCAGGCACGCGAGGAATCCCAATGCGTCGGTGTTATATCCGTGCAGTTTGAAGCCGTCGTTGACGATGGTGTTCACTGCACCGATGACCCGGGCCTCGGGGGAGAGTTCATCGAGCAATTCAAGTACATGTTCTTTGTGCGGGATCGTGACATTGAATCCGACGACGTTCAAGGCCACGAGACCGCGAATGCTGTCCTTCAGGTTCTTGGGATGGACGTCAAACGGGAGGTAGATGAAGTCGAGGCCTGATTCCTCAAACGCTGCATTCTGGATCAGCGGTGAAAAAGAGTGCTCGATCGGATGTCCGATAAGTCCTACCACTTTGGTCGTCGGTCGGATCGTGGGCGTCACTCTGATCTCCCGTGTGCAAAAACGAAAAAACCTAACGGTCCCCTCGTTAGGTTTCTCCTGGTCGGATAAACTTCCCGTTACTTTTTCTTGAGGAGATTAGCGAACTCTTTAATCGATTTCACGCCAGGGAATTCCTGTTCGAACTGCTTTTTTTTCTCTGAATCCAGTGTGAACGAGGCTTTGAGAGATTCCAGCGCGTCGAGCGTCCTCCGCAGGACAAACAGTACTTTGGCGCGGCTGTAGTAAGGGTCGGCCCACTGCGGATTCAAAGCGATGGACTTGTTGTACGATCGCAGCGCCTGCCGGTAGTAGCCCAGATCGAACAGCACGTCACCGTAGTCACGCCAGGCCTGGTCATTTTTCGGGTCATACTTGAGAACCATGCGGTAGCTGATGAGCGAATCACGAAGCTTGCGTAAGTTGTACTCGACATCAGCCTTTGCATACCAGACCTCCGGGTAGTCGCGGCAAATGCTCAGGGCCCTGTTATAATCGGCGAGTGCTTTCCGGTACTGCCGAAGCGAGTCGTAGCAGCTTCCGCGGCCGAAGTACGATTCATAATGGTCCGGGTCGTACTTGATGGCCCGGGTGAAGCATTTGATTGCCTGCTTGTTTTCCCCGAGCTCCTCGTAGGCATTTCCCATGTTGTGCCAGGCCGGCACGTCCCTCAGCTCATACCGGAGAGCTTGTTTGTAGCAGTCGATGGCGTCGTGGAGGCGTCCCATGTTGGCGAGGGCGTTCCCCTTGTTGTACCAACCGGCCGGGAAATCCTCCCGAATCGCCAGTGCCATATCATAGCTCTCAATCGATTTCTGGTGCATGGCCATCCGGTTCAGCCCGATCCCGCGGTTGTACCAAGCGTTGTAGTTGTATGGGTCGAGATTCAGGTGTTCATCGTAACATCGGAGCGAGTCCTCTAATCGATCGAGGAAGTCATAGCAGTAACCTAGCTCGTACCATGCTTCCTTGTGGTTCGGCTTGCCGTCGAGGATGAATTGGAAGATCTCGACGGCTTGGTCGTACTGCTCGAGTTTTTCGTACGCGATTCCTTTGTTGAACAGGGCCTCCTCGTTGTTCGCGTCGAGTTCGAGGGCGCGGTCGAAGCAGCTGACCGCCTCGGTCATCCGGTTGAGGTTCTCCAGTGTGATGCCCATGTTAACGAGTAATTCTGAGTCGACGGGATCCAGACTCAGCGCGCGCTCGTAGCAGCTCAGCGCATCTTTGTACTGCAGGAGGTTATTGAGGATGATACCCTTCCGTTGCCATGTGTCCGCGCTGTAGGGAATGAAGTCGAGAAGAAGGTTAATGAAATGGAGAGCTTCGTCATACTTCTCGCTCTCGAAGTAGAAGTTGACGATTTCCTCAAGAGCCTCTATGTTTGTCGTTCCACTCCCGCCGTTCTTCAAGCGCTCGGTGAGTTTCTTGATCTCGTCGTCGAGGTGGCTGCCGCCGTGCTCGAATTCATCCTCATCGTCAAAATAGGGAGGGTCGACGTTGAAGAGACTCATGGTAGAAATTTAATCTCCTGAGTAATGGCACAGCTGTCAACGAGAACGGGAGGTGGTCGAGTCTTCATATGGGAGAGGAAAATCGACTAAGTATCATCACTGGCAAATAAAAGAAAAAAGAAGGAACATGTCAAGTTATAAGAAGCAGAAGAGAGAACAAATTTGATGAGGGAGAGGCCGAGAGTGTGAGGGAAGATGGGTTGCGTTATTGATTTTTCTCTCAAAAGGGTTATATTTAATTGTTTTGAGGGTGGGAACAATCGCTGAGAATATTCGTGATGTCAGGCGTAGGATCGAACAGGCGTGCAATCGAGTCGGTCGAGATCCGTACGACGTCACACTTGTCGCTGTAACCAAGGCGTTCGATGCCACGAAGATCGCAGAGGCTGTCCGACAGGGCGTGCGGGACATCGGGGAAAACTTCGCGCAGGAGCTTCTACAGAAGCGGAAGCAGCTCCCGGATGAGCAAATCCGGTGGCATTTCGTCGGCCACGTCCAGACGAATAAGGTCAAGTACATCGCGGATTTTGTTCATCTGATACACTCCGTCGATTCCTTCAAGCTCGCGGAGGAAATCGATAAACGGGCATCCAGGATTGGTCGGAGGATCGACCTCCTGATAGAGGTGAACACAACTGGTGAAGCAACGAAGCACGGCGTTCGTGCTGATGAAACCGTACCGCTGGTGAAGGAGATTGCACGCTTGGGACACGTTCATGCCTGTGGATTAATGACGATGGGCCCCATCCTACCAGATCCGGAACAGTCCCGTCCCTGCTTCAGGATCCTCCGGGAGGTCAACGAGCGCATTCGGGGTGAGGGAATTGAGAACGTCACCATGACTCACCTCTCGATGGGTATGACAAACGATTTTGAGGTTGGCATCGAAGAGGGGGCAACGCTCGTACGTCTCGGGACAGCCCTCTTCGGTCCCCGACCGAAGCGCTGACCAGGGAAGATGCTGTGAAATCAGATTAACGCTATCGGACGAAGAGAGGAGACCTTGCAATGAATCTCACACCACTTGATATCAAGAGACAGGAGTTTAAGAAATCTCTTCGCGGCTACGACCCCGTCGAGGTGGATACATTCCTCCAGATGGTTTCCAAGGGAGTGGAAGCAATCCTCACTCATGATAAGGAGCTGAAGGAAAAGGTGATAGGGTTGGAGACCCAACTTCAGGATTACAAGAACATCGAGAAGACGCTTCAGCAGACGTTGTTGCAGGCGCAGGAGACTACGGGCAGGTCGATCCAAAATTCCCGTAAAGAAGCAGAGCTGATTCTTCAGGAGGCGGAAATTAAGGCGACGCAGATCCTCGACAAAGCTCGGATGGACCTGGCGAAGATACAAGAGGACGTCTCAAGCCTCAAGGCGAAAAAAGATTCTCTCGTAACGCGACTCAAGGTGCTCCTCAGCTCTGAACTCGAGCTGATCAGAGCCCTGGAGATCGAGGAGGAAGAAATCTTGAGAACCGACTTGTCCCGCGGCACTGGGAAGTCGGCCATCGAAATTGAAGAGATCGTCCGGAACTTGGAGAAGTGACCGCCGCGTGTGCCGCTCGTCCACAACGCGCGGAAGGGATGGACGGTCCCGGACCGTTCGATCATGTATCACAATCCGGAGAAGGGGCAAGACAAGTAGTCGATGACGGAGCTACGGAGGCAGATAAAGGAAGCTGTTGACATCATCCGCACCAAGACGGAGATGAAACCGAGGATCGGAATCATCCTCGGGACCGGTCTCGGCGGACTGGCGCGCGAGATCAAGAAGGAAACCGTCATCCTGTACGATGCCATTCCTCACTTCCCGGTTTCAACGGTCGAATCCCACCATGGCAAGTTGATCTTTGGGACCCTCGCAGGGAAAAAAGTTGTTGCGATGCAGGGCCGCTTCCATTACTACGAAGGGTACACGATGCGGCAGATCACCTTCCCCGTGCGGGTGATGTCCCGCAAAGCCGGACTCGGCGTCGACACGCTCCTGATTTCCAACGCGGCAGGAGGGTTGAACCCCCAGTTTGCTCGCGGCGATGTGATGATCGTTTCAGACCATATCAATCTGCTCGGCGACAATCCGCTCATCGGCCCGAATGACGCTACGCTGGGACCGCGGTTTCCCGACATGTCGGAGCCGTACAGCAGGGAGCTCATTGTGCTGGCCGAGGCAGTGGCGCTTGACCTCAAGATCCGCGTCCAGCGGGGTGTCTACGTGGCTGTGCCAGGATCCAACCTCGAAACGCGGGCGGAGTACCGTTTCCTCCGTGGTATTGGTGCGGATGCGGTGGGAATGTCGACGGTGCCGGAAAACATCGTCGCAAGCCATATGGGCATCAAGGTGCTGGGAATCTCGATCATCACAGATGAATGTTTTCCGGATTCCCTCAAACCGACATCCGTAGAAGAAATCATTGAGGTCGCAAACAGGGCGGAACCGAAGCTGACGAAGATCATGAAAGAAGTCGTCCGAAGACTGTGAAAACATTGCTGATCGATGATAGAGAAAATTTGGGATGTGGCGGAGGAGAGCAATGATGCAGCCGTTTGGGAAAATGCTCATTCTGTTGGGCGTTGTGCTGTTGGGAGTTGGGATGCTGCTCACCTTTTTTGACAAGATTCCGTTTCTCGGAAAATTGCCGGGTGACATCCACATCAAACGCGAGAATTTCCAGTTCTACTTTCCGATCACGACAAGTGTCGTTTTCAGCGTGCTCCTCAGTTTAATCTTTTGGGGCATTTCGTTCTTCAGCAAGAAATGATATGACGATGTTCAAAGAACTGAGCGACAAAATAAAACATCCAGAGCTGGAGAGCGCGGTTCTCCAGTACTGGGACGGGCACAAGATCTTCGAGAAGAGCGTATCGACACGCGCGGGAAGACCGACGTTTACCTTCTATGAGGGTCCGCCGACCGCAAACGGGCGACCGGGTATTCACCACGTCATCAGTCGGACGCTCAAAGACTTGGCGTGTCGGTACAAGACTATGCGCGGGTTCCAGGTTCACCGCAAAGCAGGGTGGGATACCCACGGGCTGCCCGTGGAAATCGAGATTGAACGGACGCTTGGCATCAAACACAAGGATGAAATCGTCCAGTACGGCATTGCGAGATTCAACGAGGAGTGCAAGAAATCAGTCTGGAAATACAAGAAAGATTGGGAAGAAATGACTCGCCGCATGGGTTATTGGCTCGATCTATCCAATCCCTACGTCACGCTGGAGAATGAATATATCGAGTCCGTCTGGTGGGCGTTACAGCGGTACTTCGATGCTGGCATGATCTACCGTGATTACAAGATTCAACCGTACTGTCCGCGGTGCGAGACACCTCTTTCATCGCATGAAGTTGCGCAAGGATACGATGACGTAAGGGATCCGTCAGTCTATGTTAAATTCAGGATTCTCAAAGGTCAAAGTATCAAGCTCGAGAACGCTGAAGAATATCCAATTAAAGACGATAAACACTTCTTTCTCGTTTGGACAACAACGCCGTGGACTCTGGTCTCCAATGTTGCGCTGGCAGTTCATCCCGAAGTAGATTATGCGATTGTAGATAAAGACGGAGAGACCTACATTACATTGCTCGGGCCGCTGCTGGGACTACTGGAAAAGGTGTATCATGACCCGCTCTCAACCAAACCAAAGGTGAGACAGACCTGTAAAGGACGAAGTCTTGCTGGATTAGACTATGAACGCCTTTTCAATTATCATCCTGTGGAAGAGAAAGCGTTCTACGTTATTGAAGGAGATTTCGTATCCACGGAGGAAGGTACGGGAATCGTTCACATGGCACCAGCCTATGGCGAGGATGATTACCGGACAGCAAAGCAGTACGGACTACCTACGATTCATCCCGTCAACAAATCCGGCGAGTTCGGAGATGAAGTCAGCGACTTCAAAGGAATGTTTGTGAAGGAGGCAGACGCCCAGATCATCGCAAACCTGCAATCGCGCGGGCTGCTCTATAGAAAAGAGGCGATTGTCCACAGCTATCCGCACTGCTGGCGATGCGAGACGCCGTTGCTGTACTATGCACGCTCGGCCTGGTACATCCGCACGACAGAGTACACAGACCGGATGATTGCACTGAATAAGCAGATCAACTGGATTCCGTCGGAGGTGGGTGAGGGCCGCTTCGGCAACTGGCTCGCAGAGAACAAAGACTGGGCAGTTTCTCGCGATCGCTTCTGGGGAACGCCGCTTCCCATCTGGATGTGCGATCAGGGATGCATGCGCTGTGTCGGAAGTGTGGAGGAGATTCGGCGGGAAGGAAAGAATATTCCCGAGCCACTCGATCTGCACAAGCCCTATATGGACCAGATTACCTTCACCTGCAAGAGCTGCGGCAGCGAGATGCGGCGTGTTCCAGAAGTGATCGATGCCTGGTTCGATTCCGGCAGCATGCCGTTCGCGCAATGGCACTACCCATTCGAGAACAAGGATCTGTTCGAAAAGCGCTATCCGGCAGACTTCATCGCGGAGGGGATCGACCAGACTCGCGGATGGTTCTACACCCTCCACGCCATCGGGACATTCCTCTTTGATAGGCCAGCGTACAAGAATGTGTACGTCAACGAGCTGATCTTGGACAAAGAGGGACAGAAGATGTCCAAGTCGAGGGGGAACGTCGTCGATCCGTTCGAGATGCTGGCGCGGTACGGCGCGGATAGCGTCCGCTGGTACCTGGTCGCGAGTAGTCCGCCGTACCGACCGAAGCTGTTCGACGAGGAAGGGTTAGTCGAGGTTCAGCGGAAATTCTTCAGCACGCTGCTGAACACCTATTCGTTCTTTGCCCTGTATGCGAACATCGATCGGTTTGCGTACAGCGAGCCGCGCATCCCGCCGACGGATCGACCTGAGATTGACCAGTGGATTCTGTCGGCCTTGAACTCGCTCATCCGACAGTACATCGACTGGATGGAGGAGTATCAGTTCACCCGTGCAGCGCGTGCTGTGTCCGATTTCACAGTGGATCAGCTTTCGAAGTGGTACGTCCGTCGGAACCGACGTCGGTTCTGGAAGAGCGAGCGGGGGAGAGATAAGCTTGCTGCCTATCAGACGCTCTACGAATGTCTCGTCGCAATCACGAAAATGATGGCCCCGATTGCCCCATTTTTGGCCGACGAAATCTATCGCAGGTTGAATTCGACGACGACCAAGGAATCGTTCAAATCCGTCCACCTCGCGGAAACACCCGCTGTCGAAGAATCGGCCATCAATCTGGATCTCGAAAAGAGAATGGAAAAAGCACAACAGATTGTGTATATTGTTCGGTCCATGAGGATGAGGTCGAACCTCAAGGTGCGTCAGCCTTTGAAGCGAATCATTGTGCCGGTATCGAGCGAACAGGAGCGCGCTGCCGTGAAGCGCATGGAGGACGTCATCCTCGATGAGATCAACGTCAAGCAAGTCGAGTTCGTCAGCGACGATTCCGAGGTCGTCCGCAAGAAGGCGAAGCCGAACTTCAAATCGATAGGACCAAAATTCGGGAAGTCGGCCCAGAAAGTCGCAGAGAAGATTCGATCCTTCACGCCGGCGGAGATCAAGAAGCTTGAACAAGAGGGCACGTTGACAGTGTCCGTCAACGGAGAGATGCTGACCATTTCCCGTGGGGACGTCCAAACTGTCCATGAAGACATCAAAGGATGGCTGGTGGACTCAGGGAATGTGTTGACGATTGCGCTCGACACGGAATTGACGGAAGAACTGATCAATGAAGGTTTCGCTCGAGAATTCGTCAACCGTGTGCAAAACATGCGAAAGGATGCAGGCTTCGAGGTCACCGACCGTATCAAGATTTCCTATCGGACGTCGAAGCGACTGCAGAGAGCATTGCAAGCGATGGCGAGGTACGTGGCTGCGGAGACGCTTGCGGTCGAGCTAAGCGAGAATCTCTCTGCGGTCGTACCCAGCGTGAGGTGTGATGTTAACGGGGAGGAATGTGAGATCAGTATCGAACGCGCATCGAAATGAACTGGTAAGGATCAATCTGCCGTTACTCTAGGGAGAAAGGAGAGCTGGAGGCATGGTGAAGAAAGTCGCGCCCGGAAGATCGTCGAAGATCAAATCCACCACCGGAAGAACACAAGTCAAAAAGAGGAGCGCAGTGGGTAAGAGGGGAGCCGTGCGACCGAACCTGAAGAACGGATTCAGTAAGAGGGATCTCGAACGTTTCAAGGAGATGATCCTCGAACGTCGGGGGGAGATCATCGAAGAGCTCGGGAATCTGCGCGAGAGCATGATGGACACTACGACCGGAGAGTATGTCAGTGAGAACTCCACCTATTCGCTGCACATGGAACAGGGGACCGATGCGATGGAGCGTGAGAAAACCTTTCTGTTTGCCTCCCGCGAAGGAAAATACCTGAACCAGCTCGACGACGCTCTCCGCCGGATTAACGATGGAACATTCGGACTCTGCAAAGTCTGTGGTGTGACGGTTCCGAAGGAACGACTGGAAGCAGTTCCTACGGCCCAAACCTGCGCTGAATATAAGAAGACGGGCATGCCGTGTGAGCGTGGGAAAATCGCATTAGCGAAAAAGTCGTAGGTTCCCAGAGGTCGTCCAGAAACATATGCGCGTTCTCTATTTCACATTCATCATCGTCGTCGCCGATCAGATCGCGAAGCTGCTGGTCAAAGGCGTGCGGATCCCTTGGTTGAATATTCGTTTCGAGGGAATGGCACTCGGGGCGAGTAAGCCTATTCTCGGTGAGTTTCTGAAACTGACCTACATCGAGAATTCTGGAATGGTGTTCGGCATCGATTTCGGCGGCAAGATGTTCTTTTCGGTGTTTTCGGTCATCGCAAGTATCGGCATCCTGGTCTACCTGTTTAAGATTCGAAATGA
>JBHHZW010000020.1:0-13728 GCA_046758305.1 Bacteroidota bacterium
CGCGTTGGGGCTTGAGATCCGCTCTGACGATGATGAAGTGTTCAAGTACGTTTCAAGAGTAAACGATCCGGAGACAGAAATCGGCACACGGGCGGAGCGTGCCCTCCTCCGTCATCTGCAGGGCGGCTGCCAGGTGCCCATCGGCGCGTACGGTAGAATCGTGGACGATGTGTTGCGCCTGGATGCGATGGTCGGAAGTCTCGATGGAACGCATGTCATCCGAGGGACTGTGCAAGGAAAGAGCGAGGAGGCGGAGTCAATGGCGGTAAAGCTCGCGGAAACGCTCCTGCAGTCCGGAGGAGAGAAAATCCTGAAAGAGATTAGAGGTACAGAAGCCGTTGAAATCCCGTATGCATAGCGTTCAGAGCGCCAGTCGGTCTGAGAGGACAAATGGTGCTACTAAGCGTGAGCGCATCATCGAGTCGGCTTGCTCGCTGTTCGCAAGGAAGGATTTCCACACGGTAAGCATGGATGAAGTGGCAGTCCGTGCAGCGATCGCTAAGGGCACCCTCTACAATTATTTTGACTCGAAGGAGGACCTCTATTTCTCCATCATCCGGACAAAGCTCCAAACTCTGCTGGAAGCCTTGAAGTCACATTCGGGCAGTCCAAGAGACCCGGTGAGGGACTTGCGGGCGTTCATGAATCTGTCTTCTTTGTCTCTTCTGAGAGACCCAAACTTCTTTATCCTGTGGAAGAAGGAGGTAAGTCAGAAGAATCGCGTATTGCTCGGGAATTGTCGCGAGATGGAACATCAAATGAAATGCCTTCTCCGCGATATACTGTCCCGGGGAATGCAAGCAGGCGCATTCCGCCGGCTAGACTGTGACGCTGCAGCAGACGCCATTCTCGGCGCCATCGACGTCCTCGTCAACCGCGCTCTCCACATGAAGTTCACCAGCGAACAGCGAAGAATCGAGCAGGAAAAAATGTTTGCGATCATCATCCGCGGAATTGGAATTTCGTGAAGACACAATCGATGCCGAAAACTGAACCGAGCAAAAGTCTTTCAGGAAAGACCATACTCGTCACACGGGCAGCTGTTCAGGCCCGGGAGTTCGGGTCCCTGTTGGAGAGTCGGGGAGCGAGCATCGTGTACTTTCCGACCATTGAGATCGTCGATCCAGATTCGTGGGTAGATTGCGACCGCGCGCTGCGAAACCTGAAACGATACGACGGATTGATTTTTACGAGCAGGAATGGCGTGCGGTTTTTTCTCCGAAGGATCACCAGCGTTCAGCCTCAGGCGATCTCGAGCGTCCAGCGATGCAGGATCTATGCTGTCGGCGAACAGACCAAACGAGCGCTCGAGGAATTCGGTATCCCGGTAGCGCGCACGCCGAAGGAGTTCACAGCCCAAGACCTCGCCCGCAGCCTACCGACTGCGGAAATCAACGGACATCGGTTCCTCTATATGCGGGGAAACCTTGGAGGGGACGAGATCCGGCACGCCATCGAGTCGCACGGTGGCCGCGTCGATGAAGTGGCCGTGTACCACACGGCGAAGCCCGCAGTGCAGAATGCGATTCGTGTCAAACAGCTACTTCGGAAACACGAGATCGACCTAGTCACGTTTTTCAGTCCTTCGAGCATTCAGAATTTCTTCGACGTGATCCCTCACGACTCTCTTCAGAACGTTCGATTGGCTGCTGTGGGCCCCGTAACCGCAAGCGCACTCAAAACCCTGGGGCTGTCGGTGCACATCGTTCCGCCCCAATCGACGGCGGCATCTCTCACCCAGTCCATCGAACAGTACTACCGATAGACCATGAACGACCTCTTTCTCCGAGCCTGTCAGCGCAAACCGGTTGAGCGCACTCCCGTGTGGATGATGCGCCAGGCGGGGCGTTACTTGCCGGAGTATCGTGCCATCCGTTCGAAGGTAGATTTTCTCACCCTCTGCAAGACTCCCGACCTGGCGGCAGAGGTAACAGTCCAGCCCATTGACCGATTAGGGGTGGACGCGGCGATTATTTTTTCCGACATCTTGCTCGTCCCGGAAGCGATGGGCATGGAGCTCGTCTTCGATGAAACCAAAGGAGGTCCACGGTTCCCGAGCCCACTGCGATCCCGGAAGGACATTGAGGCTCTGAGCGTGCCCGATCCACAGGAGAAGCTTGGATTCATGATGGAAGCGATCCGATGTACGCACAAATTCCTTGCCGGCCGCGTTCCGATCATCGGCTTTTCTGGATCTCCCTGGACGCTCGCAGCATACATGGTTCAGGGTAACGGCACAAAAGATTTCCGTTCGGCCAAGCAGCTTGTGTATGATTCTTCGGTCGACGCCCGCGCCCTCTTAGAGAAGCTTGCAGGTGCCGTCACCGGTTACCTCAATGCGCAGATTGAGGCAGGAGCGCATGCAATACAGATTTTTGACACTTGGGGTGGACTGCTGTCGAAGGACATGTTCAAGGAGTTTTCTCTGCAGTACATCGCTTCCGTCATCGCGGGACTCAGACGGAACGGTGTTCCGGTCATCGTATTTTGCAAAGGATGCGCCCATTCTCTTCAAGGCATTGCGGCAACCGGGGCTGACGTGGTCGGACTCGACTGGACGGTTGATATCGGTGAAGCGCGACGAAGCCTAGAGGACGCCGTGGCACTCCAGGGGAACCTCGATCCGCACGCCCTGTATGCAGATCCCAGTCGGATTCGAGAGGAAGTCAAAGTGATTCTCAGCAAGTACGGCCGTGGCACAGGTCACGTATTTAGTCTGGGACACGGCATCCTGCCGGATGTACCAGTCGAGAATGCGCAGGCTCTCGTCAAAGCGGTTCAAGAGGAAAGCCGAGTGTACCACTGAAAAATTCATTGCTGACATCGACGATCAGCTGCGCACGCTCTCAGAGCGCGTGCGTGAAAAGACACCAACCATCTCTCTCAGGAGGAAAACATGGCTGATAAATCCAAACTCATCGAAGGGTTGAAGGATGATCTCGCAAACGAACTTGGTGCAGTGATGCTCTACCTCTATCAAACTTCAATCGCCGCGGGGTTCGACGGTGAGGAACTCCGCGAGCTTCTGAGACCCGAAGTCGCCGGTGAGCTCGCCCACGCGACGTTCCTGGCTGACAAGATCGCCGCTCTCGGAGGAGATCCAACAACACGACCGAAGGAGTACAGGACACCAACAGACGTGAAGGGAATGCTCGAGCTTGATCTGAAACTCGAACAGCAGGCGGTAGAAACCTACAAGAAGCGAGCACAACAAGCGGAAGAGTATGGAGACTTAGGATTGAAAGTCAAGATCGAGGAGATCATCGCGGAAGAGACAGGTCACGTTGAGCAAATCGAACGAATTCTTCGTGGATGGAAGTAAGAAGTCGGACAGATCCGTCTCCTGCGGAAAAACGGATCTCTCCTCTTTGGTCGAACAATGATTCAGCCCATTTCGACATCGACGGTCTCCCTCAGAGAGCGCGTGGAGACATTTTTTGAAATCCTCCAGAACGAAATTTGCCAACGCATCGAAGAGATCGACGGAAAGGGTCGCTTTCACGAAGACCTCTGGACGCACGTCGAGCATGGAGGAGGGCGCACACGCGTCCTCGAGCGGGGTGCCGTCTTCGAAAAAGCGGGCGTCAACACGTCTTCGGTGGGGGGAGCTCTCCCGGAGTCACTCGCCCGTCACCTGAGCACCGATACGCAAGGATACGCTGCGGCGGGAATCTCCCTTGTTTTCCATCCGGACAGTCCGATGGTTCCCACCGTCCATATGAACTTTCGCTACATCGAACTGGAGCGAGGTGACGCATGGTTCGGTGGAGGTGCGGACCTGACCCCGTATTATCCGTACCGTGAAGACGTCGAGCATTTTCATCGCGTGCTCAAAGGGGCGTGCGATCGTCATGATTCGACGTACTATCCGAAATTCAAACATTGGTGTGATGAATATTTCTTCCTCAAGCACCGCAACGAGGCGCGAGGAATCGGAGGTATCTTCTTCGATTATCTCCGAGGGAATGCGGAAAAACTGTTCGCCTTCGTGCAAGATGCCGGCCGAGCTTTTCTCCCTGCGTACGTTCCAATCGTGGAGCGCAGACGGAGGGAGCCGTGGGGGAAACGCGAAAAAGAATTTCAGCTGATTCGCCGGGGGCGCTACGCAGAGTTTAACCTCGTGTACGACCGAGGAACTCTCTTTGGGCTCGAAACAAAGGGGAGAATCGAGTCTATCTTGATTTCCCTTCCTCCACAGGTGAAGTGGAGGTATGGCTACCAACCGGAGCCGGGCTCCCGAGAGGCCGAGCTCCAACAGTTTCTGAAGCCGAGAGATTGGGCATGAAAACCAGGTATGGGAACGGCGTGCAGTACTTTTCAAACGATTCTTTATCTGAGGGTCCAGCCCCTGATTGCACTCCGATTTACGCTCCTGCTCGCCTCGTCCCACTCGGAAGAACGGGCTTGTCCGCCTCGGCGAGACGGGTCGGAGCGGGCTGGCAGGCAGGTCGGGGTGATAATAAATTCGCTGACGGTCACGGATCGCACCTGCCTACCATAGAATGATTGCGGCGGGCAGGATTCCGCGACAGCGAGTGAGAAAGTCGCGTACGGTAACGGCATCTAGATATGGTCTCGGGTACTTCGAAAATCGCTGTCGTCCTTTTTCAACTCGGCGGACCGGATTCGCTGGAGGCGGTGGAACCGTTCCTGGAGAATCTCTTCAGGGACCCGGACATCATTGATTTTCCGTTCGCAAAGATCACGCGCGAACCGCTCGCCAGGCTTATCGCTTCGAGACGCTCCAAGAAAGTGCGCGCTTACTACGAACGGATCGGCGGTAGGTCTCCCATCGGAGAACTGACCGTCCTCCAAGCTCAGGCGCTAGAGCGTGAGCTGCAAAAGTCGGTCGATGCTAGGGTCTTTGTAGCAATGCGATACTGGCATCCACTCACTCAGGAGGCCGTGGCGCAGATTCAGAAGGAGGAGTATCGTGAAGTCGTCCTGCTCCCCCTCTTCCCTCAGTATTCGATGACGACGACCGGATCGAGCGTGAACGAATGGAACCGCCGGTTCAGAGGAGACAAGCACGATCACCTCCCGGTGAAGCTGATCAAGCACTTTTATGATCATCCGCTTTACGTCGAGGCCATCGCGGACAACATCAACGAGACATTCAAGCGATTCGGGCGGCTGGGTGCGAGTGAAGTTCATCTTGTCTTCAGCGCGCATGGAGTGCCGGCGAAGGTGATCGAGGAAGGCGACCCGTACCAACAGCACATCGAAGCCACGGTGCAGCTGGTGATGGAGCGCGGAGGCTGGAAGAGTCCACACCACCTTTGCTACCAAAGCAAGGTCGGACCAGCCGCCTGGCTTAAACCATCGCTCGATGAGACGATTCACGTCCTGGCATCGTCAGGAGTGAAACACGTTCTTGTGGTTCCGATCGCCTTTGTCACGGAGCACATTGAGACATTGCACGAAATCGACATCGAAACCCGTACGGTATCAGAACATCTTGATATTCGTCAGTTTGAAATGATGCCCGCTTTGAATGACCATCCGACATTCATCAGGGCGCTGGCCGACCTCGTCCTGCACCAGGTACGAAGCAACCAGGAGAAACATGAACGCCTCTAGAGTGGGTCCGCCCGATACGAGATGGAAAAGGCGCTCGAGTAGTCTTGAGGCGATCCCTTCGGGAAAAGAGATCACCGATCGAAAACGGCGTTCCCGCGTCCCCATTATCTCGCAGCACGGTGCGGTGAAACCTGAGGATGAGTCACCGGCACGGCCACTCAAGAGGAGATAGGTTGGATGGAAAACGATTTTCAGCGGGAGCTGGGGAAGAAAATTCTCGAATCTCTGTTCTTCCTGGTCACACTTGGTGCTGGATTATATCTCCTGTTAAGATTCTTGCGCCGAGCACCGTTTAGTTTCAGAATTTTCCACTTTGACTATGATTTGCCTACCGTCATAAATTTGATCGCCGGAATCGTTCTGTGTAGTGTATCGGTTTGGATACTGATTGAAGTTGTGCTGAAGGGAAAGCCAGTACCATGAATTCCGCTGTGCGCAACAACGTTGTAATTATCGGGGCGGGCATTTCTGGTCTCGCGACGGCATGGTGGCTTCACCGAAAGGGCTTCGATGTGACCGTGCTCGAGCAAAGCGATCGCGTCGGTGGTACGATCCAGACAGAATTCCGGGATGGATTTCTGATCGAACACGGACCGAACAGCACGCTGGAAACCACACCCCTCATCGGGCGACTGGTCGACGAGCTGGGCATCCGAGACCAGCTGGTCTACGCGGACGAAAGCGCGAAGAATCGGTATGTCGTGCGCGATGGCCAGCTGCATGCCATCCCCTTGAGCCCCCCCGCGTTTCTTCGGAGCCGGCTCTTGTCTACCAGCGGTAAGCTTCGTCTACTGGCGGAGCCCTTCCACGGTCGTGGCGAGGGTGAAGAATCAATTGCCCAATTTGTGCGGCGAAGACTCGGTCAGGAGTTGCTTGACTACGCGATCGACCCGTTCGTCGCGGGGGTATACGCTGGAGACCCAGCATCACTCAGCGCTCGCGCCGCGTTTCCCAAACTCTATGCTCTGGAAGAACGCTACGGCGGATTGCTGCTGGGACTCATTCGAGGGCGACGGGAAAGGCAGCAGCGAGCCGAGGTAGCGAAGGATCGAGCGAAGATGTTTTCATTCAAGAGAGGAATGGAAACGCCACCAAGCACGATTGCTGCAAAGCTCCAAGCGGAAATTGTGACTGGAGCTCTACACTGCAGCCTCTCCCGACTTGCTCTGCCGACCACGAAGTGGCGGCTTCGCCGCACGTCAGGATCGGGGGCGGTCTACGACTCTACGAGTCGTAGACTCGTAGAGACTCGGGCCAACACCCACGGCCAGAATTCTCAGAATGTCAACCGCTGGCGGGTGGAATACTCTAAAGACGGCCAACCCTGCCACATCGAGGCGACAGCTGTTGTCCTTTCCACCCCTGCCCATGCGACGGCAGAGATCATCACTGGATTTCACCCTGAGACGGCGCAGGCCCTCCGTCGCATCCCGTACCCTCCGGTCGCAGTGGTTTTTGCGGGCTGGAAGCGGGAAAGCGTCGGTCGTCAGCTCGACGGCTTCGGCTTCCTCGTACCCGCAAAGGAGAAGCGAGACGTCTTGGGGACAATATGGAGTTCGACGATTTTCCCCGAACGCGCGCCCGCCGGCCATGTAGCCCTGACAACCTTCGTCGGCGGTTCCCGTCAACCCGAATTGGTATCGTTCAGCGACGAGCAGCTGACACAGCGAGTATTAAAGGATCTCCGCGCCTTGATAAACCTCGAGGGGTACCCCTCCCTCATCGTCATTCGGAGATGGCAACGCGCGATTCCACAGTCTAATCTCGGACATCTGGAAATCATGCGCGATGTTGATGCATTCGAACAGCGATTCCCAGGACTATACGTTTGCAGTAATTTCCGCGGTGGGATCGCTGTGGGAGATTGCATTCTCAACGCCAAGAGAACGGCCGAACGGGTGGATCAATTTCTCTCTCAAGAACTTCCTATGATTGCCTCATCGGAGACGAGCGTCGTGCGATCTCCATAAGATAGATACTTCGGCGGAGAGCAGGAATTCGGTGCTCCTCGACATTGCCGAATCAAGGGCATCCCCCTGTCCCGATCACGTTCAGACTGAGACTGGCACTCAGATTGCGCTTTAAACATTGTTATTGTTGCGATGATCATGTTTCATAATTGAATAGGGAGATCCTTCATGACCACGAAAGACACACTCACGATCACGGACAACAGGACTGGCAAATCGTACGAGATTCCGATTTTGTACGGAACCCATCGGAAGTACAGTGCAGCGATCAAAGGATCGGATCTTCGTCAGATCAAAGTCTCGGACGACGATTTCGGTCTTCTGAGCTACGATCCGGCCTTCATGAACACGGCTTCGACCAAGAGCAAGGTCACCTTCATCGACGGTGAAAAAGGAGTTCTCCTCTACCGTGGATATCCCATTGAACAAATCGCCGAGAGGTGTTCGTATCTCGAAGTTGCGTATTTGTGCATCTACGGTGAACTTCCGACCAAAAACCAGCTGGCAGAATGGACACACCAGATCACGTACCACACCTATCTCCATGAAAACATCAAGAAGGTGATGGAAGGATTCAAGTACGATGCCCATCCGATGGGAATGTTCGTCAGCACACTCGGTGCTCTCTCGACATTCTACCCGGAGTCGAAGAACATTCTCGATGAGCAAAACAGAAAGAAACAAATCTATCGTCTCGTAGCCAAGGTCCCGACGATCTCTGCTTTCTGCTACCGACACAGCGTGGGCCTTCCGTATATCTACCCTGACAACGAATTAAGCTACGCAGGTAATTTTCTTAGCATGATGTTCCGAGTCAGTGAACGCGAGTATAGGCCAAACCCGGTGTTGGAGCGCGCGCTCGATGTCCTGTTCCTTCTCCATGCGGACCACGAACAGAACTGCAGCGCGAATGCCATGCGAAGTGTCGGCTCATCCTACACAGATCCCTACTGTGCGATGGCAGCAGCAGCAGCGGCACTGTACGGACCGCTGCACGGCGGTGCGAACGAGGCTGTCCTTCGAATGCTGAAGGAAATCGGTTCGAAGGACAAGGTTGCTGCTTTCATCAAAGAGGTGAAACAGGGAAAGGGCCGACTGATGGGGTTCGGGCATCGCGTTTACAAGAACTACGACCCCCGCGCGAAGATCATTAAGGAAATGGCTGATAAGGTCTTTGAAGTAACCGGGAAGAACCCGCTCCTCGACATAGCGCTGGAATTGGAGCGTATCGCCCTTCAGGACGAATACTTCATCAAACGGAAGCTCTACCCGAACGTCGACTTCTACTCCGGACTGATCTACCAAGCTATGGGCTTTCCGGTGGACATGTTCCCGGTGCTTTTCGCAATCGGGAGAACCCCCGGCTGGATTGCGCAATGGAAGGAGATGTTGACAGATCCAGACCAGAAAATCTCACGGCCGAGGCAGGTGTACTGCGGGTATGATAAACGGGATTTCGTTCCCATTGAGAAGAGAAAGTAAAAACGATGGTTTCTCGGGGTGGGCCGACTATCGCGTCGATCGCCACTGCCGGATCCGTCGCCAGTTGACGCAGCACCTCGGCTGGTATGCTCTTCGGTGCAATATCTGATTCAGGACGCAACCGCAGGTCGACGAGCCTCGTCGACATCGGTTCAAATGAGATGAGGAGAAACCATGAAGGCCGTGATCAACGGGCTGACGATCAACTACGAGGTAGCGGGACCAACCGATAGAATGCCCCTCGTATTCATCCACGGATTTCCCTTCAGCCATGCGATGTGGCGACCGCAAGTGGAGGCCTTCTCCTCTGACTTTCAGATAGTCACCTACGACGTGCGGGGACACGGGGAGAGTGACGTTGGAGATGGCCAATACCTCATTGAGTTCTTCGTCGATGATTTCTTCGGTCTTCTGGACCATCTCATGGTCTCCCGTGCCATCATCTGTGGTCTCTCGATGGGAGGCTACATCGCCCTGCGCGCAATCGAGCGGAATCCGGAACGCTTTGCCGGACTGGTTCTTGCGGACACGCGCAGCGATGCTGACACCAACGAGGGCAAACTCAAACGGGCTGCGTCAATCAAGACCGTACGAACCCAGGGCGTTCGAGTCTTCACAGAGGCGTTTCTCAAAGCCGTGTTCGCTCCCGATTCCTTCCAGAGCAAACCGGAAACGGTTGAATTCATTCGGGAAAATATCTTGAAAACATCCCCGGTTGGAATCATCGGTACCCTCATCGCTCTCGCAGCGCGGAGCGACACGAGTCCATCGCTCCCGAGTATCAAGGTTCCGGCACTCATCATCGTCGGCGAACACGACGCCCTGACGCCCGCCAGCGCCGCTCAGGCAATGAAGGAAAAGATCCCGAACGCAGAACTCGCCACGATTCAAAATGCAGCACACATGAGTAACCTCGAAAATCATGAGGCATTCAATCAGGCCTTGAGGAAGTTCCTGTCCAGGCTCTCGTAGGAAAACCTGTGAACAATAAGAGCTCTCTTCAGAATCTCCAGGAGCACATGATCCACTGTCGGAAATGCGCCCGGCTGGCGAGATGGCGAGAAAAGGTAGCTCGTGAGAAGACGAAGCGATATTCGGACTGGACGTACTGGGGCAAGCCGAACCCCGGGTTCGGTGATCCCAAGGCACGTCTGTTGATCATCGGATTGGCACCGGCAGCCCATGGTGGAAATCGCACTGGCCGGATGTTCACAGGAGACCGTAGCGGGGACTGGTTGTACCGGACGCTGCATAAATTTCGCTTTTCCAACAAGCCTACTTCGGTGCATCGCGACGATGGATTGAAGCTGAAGGACTGTTACATCACAGCGACGATTCGATGCGCTCCTCCGGCGAACAAGCCGCTGCCCTCGGAAATAAGAAACTGCCGTCCGTACTTGCTACGTGAATTGGACTTGCTGAAGAACGTCCGGGTGATTGTCGGCTTGGGAAGGGTCGGATTCGATGCGGCGGTGACCTCTTTTCAGGAACTTGGATGGGACGCGTTGAAGAGGAAGCCGAGTTTTTTCCATGCATCGGAATACCAGTTGAATGACAAGGTGACGTTAGTTGGCTCGTACCATCCAAGTCAGCAGAACACGTTTACTGGAAAATTGACGGAGCGAATGTTTGATGCAGTTTTTCGAAGGGCGCGGGAGATACTTGGAGACTAGGAATCAGACTTGCAGTTGAAATACTTGTATATTCTATTCTTATCATGAAAGCGAGTACATAAATGGATATCTCAACCGTGAAATCAAAGGGACAAGTTGTTATCCCAGCAAGGATACGAAGGAAACATCACTTAAGGAGAGGGACGAAAGTTGCTTTCATCGAGCAATCCGGGACGCTTGTTATACAACGTTTCGACAAGACCTACTTTGACAATCTGGCCGGGATTCTAGGCACAAAAGAGGAGCTCCTTGAATCTCTTATGGAGAGTAAGAAGAGGTAACGAGAGTGTTGAGCGCAATCACTCCCTAGAGCCATCCGTTAAACGATACGTTTGACCTTCATCCGTTCTCGGCCTATATTACTGAGCGATAGTCTCACATACGTGGATGATAACTATGGCTAACGCTGAAATCAAAGTCCCAACATTTCCCTCCACCCGCCTCCGCCGGCTCCGTACGAAGGGGCTGTTCCGTGAGATGGTACGGGAGACAGAACTTTCCAAGACTGACTTCATCTACCCTCTCTTCGTCGTACCAGGCACGAACGTGAAACGAGAGGTCAAGTCGATGCCCGGAATGTACCAAATGTCGATCGATCAGACAGTACGTGAATGTTTGGAAGTCAACAAGCTGGCCATCCCGGCCGTCATCCTCTTTGGCATCCCCGAACATAAAGATGAGGTGGGATCAGAGGCCTACGATGAAGCAGGCATCATCCAGATGGCCATCCGCTCGATCAAGAAAGAAATCCCAGAACTCCTCGTCGTCACCGACGTCTGTCTCTGCGAGTACACATCGCACGGGCACTGCGGCATCGTGAAGGACGGCGAAATCCTCAACGACGAGTCTGTGGAGCTGCTTTCGAAAGAAGCACTGACTCACGCTCAGGCAGGCGCAGATATCGTGGCACCCTCCGATATGTTCGACGGCCGTGTGAAAGCCATCCGGACTATCTTGGATGAGAACGGTTTTCAGAACGTTCCCATTCTGTCGTATGCCGCAAAATATGCTTCCGGCTTCTATGGCCCGTTTCGCGAGGCGGCAGAATCGACACCAAAATTCGGAGACCGTCGCTCACACCAGATGGACCCGGCGAACTCCGACGAAGCCCTGCGTGAAGTGGCCCTCGACATTCAGGAGGGTGCGGACATCGTAATGGTGAAGCCCGCGCTCCCTTATCTCGACGTCATTCGTAGAGTGAAAGACCGCTTCGAGATGCCTACCGCGGCGTACAACGTTAGCGGCGAATACTCCATGATCAAAGCCGCGGGTCGCAACGGTTGGATCGATGAGCAGCGCGTCATGATGGAAGTCCTCACGTCCATCAAGCGAGCAGGAGCAGACCTCATTCTCACCTATTTCGCGAAGGATGCAGCAAGAATTCTTGGTGCCCGGTAATGGGATTACGCTGTGTCGATCGCGATTTGCTGCAGTCGACTAGTTCTCTTTTGAAGGAGACGGCGGAAGGTCCTCTCTTGCTTTAAGGGATAAAAAGGGATAAAGAAAAACAATTCCCCATGAGCAGACACTTTCTAAAATACCCGAAGTCTTCAATTCCCAAGGCAAGGAGACTTCGTCGGGAAATGACCGATAGTGAACGCAAGCTCTGGTCTCTCCTTCGTCGCAAGCAACTCGGAGTTCGCTTTCGAAAACAGGTTCCCTTCGGTCCTTACATCCTGGATTTTCTCTCCATTAAAGCGAAAGTTGTCATCGAAGTAGATGGGAGCCCACATGATGAGGACGCTTCGCTTGTGCGAGATGCAAAAAGGGATGCATTTCTACGCAGCAAAGGTCTAAGAGTGCTTCGTTTTAGCAGCAAAGATATTTTGAATCGTACACTGGGGGTTTGGCAAACGATTCTCGACAACGTTGAACGACAAAGCGAGAGGTTCACCTCTCCCCCTTCAGGGGGAGAATGAAAGAGGGGGTCGAATTCTTCCACGCGAAGTTCAGCGCCGGATTCTCGAGACGGATCCATGACCCCCTATAGTCCCCTTGTAAGGGGGACGACATAGTCTCTTCTTGTGCTTCCAAAGCTCATCACGCTGTCTGTGCTAACCCATAAATCCGACGAACTTTTTGGACGTGCTCAGCGTCGCATCCCCGGCGGCGTCACCTCCCCCGTCCGTGCGTTCAAATCTGTCGGGAGAAATCCTCTCTTTCTTTCGAGGGCCAGCGGTTCTAAAGTCTGGGACGTCGACGGAAACGAGTACATCGACTATGTAGGGTCCTGGGGACCGATGATCCTCGGTCATGCCCATCCAAAAGTCCTCGAGGCAATCAGGAAAACTGCGGAGCGCGGGACAAGCTTCGGTGCATCGACCGAGCGTGAGGTCAAGATGGCGGAGATGATTTGTCGTCTCATGCCGTCAGTGGAAATGGTCCGGATGGTTAATTCCGGCACCGAAGCAACGATGAGCGCCCTTCGTCTCGCCCGGGCGTATACCGGAAAGGAGAAGGTGATGAAGTTCGCAGGCTGTTACCACGGACACGCAGATTCTTTTCTCATCAAAGCAGGCTCGGGGGCGTCCACGCTCGGCATTCCGGACTCGCCGGGAGTTCCGCAGGCAGTCGCGAGCAGCACGCTGAACGCGAGGTATAACGACCTCGATTCTGTTCGCTCGCTCGTCTCGCAGCACGAATCTCAAGTTGCAGCAATCATCGTGGAACCGGTTGCTGGGAACATGGGCTGCGTCGCGCCAGAGCCCAGGTTCCTTAAAGGCCTTCGGGAAATCTGCACAAGAGAAGGAATTGTTTTCATCGTCGACGAAGTAATTACCGGCTTTCGTGTTGCGCGCGGAGGGGCTCAGGAACGATACGCTGTTCACGCCGACCTGACAACACTGGGGAAAATCATTGGAGGGGGATTGCCGGTTGGAGCGTACGGGGGGAGACTGGATATTATGGAAATGGTGACGCCGAGCGGACCGATGTATCAGGCGGGAACACTTTCGGGCAACCCCCTCGCGCTGGCTGCCGGATACGAGACGCTGAGCTTGATTTCCGAGGACAAAGGATTTTAC
>JBHHZW010000021.1:0-13674 GCA_046758305.1 Bacteroidota bacterium
TAGTTTCCGCCTCAAGCCCTCTTGCCTGACCTTCAGCAGAGCCGCACGGCCGAGGAAATCCCCTTTTTCAAGTTTCGTGATCCAGCCCAGACCCGCTTCGAGCGGGTTCGTCGTCTTGTCAATATCGTTTCCGTAGAGACAGTATCCCATCTCAAGGCGCAGCGTGTCACGCGCGCCGAGACCCGCCGGACCGATTCCGAATTCCCTTCCTGCATTTATCACTTCCTGCCAGACAGTCCGAACCGTCGAGGAGTCTCCACGGACATAAATCTCAAATCCCACCTCCCCTGTATATCCAGTTCGTGAGATGACCATCGGAACTCCTGCAAGAGTCCCCAGCGAGAACGAATAATACTTGATCCGGGACAAGTCCACGTCAGCGAGCTTTTGCAGCGTCTCGAGCGACTTCGGCCCCTGGACCGCAAGCAAGGAGACATCGTCGCTGACGTCGATGAGCTCCACGCCGTCGGACAAGTGTTTCTGCAACCACTGGAAATCTTTTTCTGTGTTCGCCGCGTTCACAACCATGATGTAAGAATCGCTGAGATGGTAGACGAGCAGGTCATCGACAATGCCTCCGTCTTCGTAACACATTGCCGAATACTGCGCTTTGCCCGCTGATAGTTTTGAAACATCATTGATGGTCATCTTCTGCAGAAATGAGGCGGCGTCCTTCCCCCGGATTTCGAACTCCCCCATATGCGAGACGTCGAACACTCCGACCGAGCTGCGCATGCGCCGGTGCTCCTCGATGATGCTCGAGTACTGGACCGGCATCTCAAAACCACCGAACTCGACAAGCTTGGCACCGAGTTTCTTATGGACGTCGTACAACCGGGTACGCTTCATAATTCCTGTTTCAACGCTGCACTTTCCTCCAGTCGGAGAGAAACCGCTCCAGCCCGATGTCCGTCAGCGGGTGTTTCGTCAACTGCTCAAACACCTTGTAGGGCATCGTCCCGATGTCCGCACCCATCATTGCAGCCTCGACGACGTGGACGGGGTGGCGGATGCTGGCGACGAGCAGTTGAGTCGCGTAGCCGTAGTTCCGGTAGATCGTGAGGATCTGTTCGACCAACTGCATCCCGTTGCCAGCGATATCATCGACACGACCGACGAAGGGGCTGATGATGTACGCTCCAGCTTTAGCAGCCAACAAGGCTTGTGTGGGCGAAAAACAGAGCGTGACGTTGGTCCGGATCCCTTCGGCTTTCAGACATCGGACGGCCTTCAAGCCCTCGCTGAGAAGCGGAACTTTCACGACGATGTTGTCTGCGACCTTCGCGAGGTCTCGCCCCTCTTTCATCATGCCGTCGAACTCCGTTGCCACGACCTCCGCACTCACATCCCCGCGGACGATTTTGCAAACCTCCTTCAGGATTGACTTGAAATCGCGACCTTCTTTCGATACGAGGCTCGGATTCGTCGTGACCCCATCGAGAATACCGAGATCGTCGGCCTTCCGAATTTCTTCGACATTGGCCGTATCGAGGAATATTTTCATCTGTGTGCCTTTTTCGTCGATTTACATCCTGTATTCTTCTGTAACATCTTTGCTTCGTTTGCGCGAAATGAATCGGAACTCTTCGACTGGCAGCCTCGACTCAGGCTCAATCTTGATACGCACGAAGAACTTCAGCCTCAGGCGCGTGAGCCGACTGATCGTACCCTCGGTCAAGTATTGAGCGATCGAAGGATTGCATCGGAGGATCAGACGAAACTCTCTTGACTCGGATCTGAATCGTCGGATCCAACGTTCGATCTGGTTGAGGATCGCTGGCTTGGACTGGACAAGGCCGCTCCCCCCGCAGGTCGGGCAAGGCTCTGTAAGGCTATGCATGACGCTCCGCCGGATCCGCTGCCGTGTGATCTGGACGAGCCCGAATTCCGTCATCGGCAATACGGTCGCCTTCGCGCGGTCCTTGCGAAATTCCTTGCGGAGTTCATCGTGCACTTTTTTCTTGTTCCGATCGTCCTCAAGGTCGATAAAGTCAACGATAATCAGCCCACCGATGTCTCGCAGTCGGAGCTGACGGACGACCTCTCGCGCAGCCTCCAGATTTGTCCGAAGCGAATTGAGTTCCTGTTCCTTCTTCGCAGCGTACCGACCGCTGTTGACGTCGATGACGACCATCGCTTCCGTCTGCTCGATGAAGATGTACCCTCCGCTCTTCAGCCACACCTTCCTGCTAAAGGCAGTCGCGAGTTCCTTCTCGATCCCGTAAACGTCGAAGATCGGTTCCTTCCCCTTGTACAGATCGACTTTGTCGAGCAAGTTCGGTTGCACGTACTTCACGTACGCTCGGGTTTCCTTGAACAGCTTCTTGGAATCGACGGTCACGCGTTCGACCTGATCACCGAAGAGATCCCGAATGACCCTCGAAGTCGTATTGAGATCCTTGTACAGGAGGGCTGGAGCTTTTTCGTTCTTGACACTCTTCTCGATCTCCTGCCAGGTGTTGATGAGATCCTGAAGGTCTTGCTGGATCAGCTCTTCCTGCTTTCCTTCTGCGACCGTGCGGATGATTGCTCCGAACCCGGACGGCAACAGGTTCCCAACGACCCGGCGCAACCGCCGCTTCTCCCGAAAATTTGTGATCTTCTTCGACACCCCGACCTTGCCGTTCGATGGCAGCAGGACGAGAAATCGACCCGGCAGAGAAATTTCCGAGGTCACCCGGACACCCTTCTTTCCAACGGGTTCTTTCGTCACTTGGACGAGGACGTCTTGTCCAGTCTGGAGCCGAAATCCTAATTGTTCAATCTTCCCATTTTCCTTAGGCCGTCCTCGCTGCTCCCGCGGCTTGGAGACTGACGTTGCTTCACTCCTCAAACCACCAGCAGCTCCCAAGGCGACTTCTTCCCCATTCTCCTCCGAGTCTATTTCTTCACCCCCACTCATAAGGGAGAAATATTCACCGAGCGGTTTGCCGATGTCGGAGAAATGGAGGAACCCATCTTGTCTGAGGCCAATGTCGATGAAGGCTGCCTTGATGCCAGGCATAATTCGGGCCACTTTGCCGAGATAAATATCTCCGACCGACCTCCCCTTTTCTGGGGTCTGGACGAAGAATTCTGCCAGCCGCCCATCCTCCGTGATTGCGATGCGGATCTCGTTCGCGGTGGCATTCATGATAATTTCTTTTTTCATATGTTTGTGTCCACTCTCGCTTCTTCGTAAAAGTTTCCGATCGACGATTCATGACCAACTCTCATGATACCGACCCCTGTCCTAGCCTGCATAGAACGATGCCCCCAAAGCGTGGGGGCATCGAATAACACAGAGGTCAAGCTAACCCCGAATGCTTTGGGGTAAAGCTGCGTCACACAGGAACGATTGCCGACCGTTGCTTCCTTCCGGACCTGGCGGGGTTGGGCAACGCCCTGCTGCACAGGACTTGACCTCTGTCTCTTTCGAATTGTGTCTTCCGTGAAATCCACCTTCTTTGAGGAGAAAGCAATCAAACACTCTTTGATGCTCTCACCCGTTCACAGGCTCAAAAACTAGTAGCCGACACTCGTGGAGCTGAAGGGACTCGAACCCTCAACCTTTCGGATGCGAACCGAACGCTCTCCCATTGAGCTACAGCCCCAAATTCCGGAATCCGTTTCCTCTGCCACGTGTCCGATCAAGGCGACTCCTCACAGAAGTGGACATTTTCCCGACCAATCCTCCATTCTGCAAGAGCCCGATGGACAATCCGCACCAGAGTCTAACTGTAATTGTCGCGCATCTTGGAACGTTTTACCTTCCTTGCTCGAGACCTAGTATGCATCGACCAAGTTCCGCCCTGTCCATGGCGCCGATGCATCGGGACGCCACAATGCCTCGTCTGGCTATGGCGGGACAGGCGGGATCGCGATTATCGTGGATATGACTAGGGAGCGGGAATGCTCGATGCGATCGGTCAAGGGACTCCTCCGAAGAGCTTCCCTTCGGAACACGAAGTGGCCCCTTCGGGGAAGGGACTCTCACGAAGTGATCCCTTTGGCGAAGCCACCACCTTGTGGCGGGACTTCGGAGCGTGACACTTCGTGGACCGCTTCGCGGGTGGCGGCACTTCGGAGGAGTTCTTCCCCGAAGAGCTTCCCTTCGGAACACGAAGTGATCCTTCCCGAAGGGACACTTTCGCGAAGCCACCACTTCGTGGCGCGTTGGATCGCACCTTCGGAGTCTAAATTGGCGGGCCGCTTGTCGTACTGTTCGCCACTTCTCGGAATCGCTAGCCGGTAGGTTTTCCGATGGGTCGAGGCTTTTGGACCGCATTGCAAACAACAGCCACTTCCGGATTCACGTTGCTCTTGAGTTGGAATTACAGGTTTTCGCGCAAAGCAACCCTCGAATTCAGGTGTCCCAAACACCCCGCGGAGGAAGCATGTCTGCAAAGGATTTCATAAAACCGTAGTACGCCCGATGATCGAGCCCGCCGTCCTGACGTTATCTTGGAGACTCGCCAGATCCACCTGAAACCTAAATCCTCGACCACCTGCCTTGGAATGCGGAACTAGCGACATGGAATGTCCGATCACCCGCACCCATGCAGACTCCTCAAGAATTGCCAAATCGGCTGAGGATGTTGTACGGCAGGCGCTACGATGTTGCATCATCAGATTGCGTAGTAACGTCCACAAACCTCGAGCACGCACACTATGAGAAAGAACAGACAAAGCGAACTCAACGAAAAGACTTTATGAGTGCATCGGTATTTCAGTTTCAGCAACTTACGAGCGAAACGCAGCAACTACTGCAGAATATACAAAGTAAATTGGAGAGTGTCAACGCATTAATCGATGCAATCCCTGCAACCATCTGAAAATCAAGCGCGGAATTATACCTTGACAAAGAGCCCAAAAGATATTATTTTTAATAGCTAAAATAAGCAAATTTCGTCCCAGGATTGCCCCAGGTGCAGTCATGGCTGAACAGCTGACCGAGCGAGAAAAAACTGTTCTCCGTTACATAGTTCGCAATTTTATCCTTTCTGCGACCCCAGTTGGATCCCGTTACATATCGAGGAAACATGGCATGGGGTTAAGTCCCGCGACCATCCGCAACGTCATGGCTAACCTTGAAGAAATGGGCTATTTGAACCATCCTCACACATCTGCAGGGAGGATACCGACCGACGTGGGGTATCGAGTCTACGTCAACAATTTGATGGAAATTCACCGGCTTACGGAGGCCGAGAAGCAGACCATTCGAAGGCAACTGGATAGCGTCTCGGACGCAGAGGAGATGCTCCGGGAATCCTCAAAACTACTCGGCAAGATCTCCAGGCAATTGAGTGTGGTTTCCTCGCCCCATCTCAGCAGCGGGACGTTTGAAAAGTTGGAGTTGGTGACGATCTCCAGCAACAAAATCATGGTCATTCTTGCAATCAAATCAGGACTGGTTCGCACGATCATGATGGAGGTCTATTCGGAGATTCCGAGAGAAAAACTGGAAGACATCAGCTCGTTTCTCAATCAGCGTCTATCGAGATTGACGTTGCAGCAAATTCGAGACACCTTTTCAAGCCGCGTCCAAGACGTCAAGAATGAGGAGAGTGGTTTGATTCGGCTGTTCATCGAATCGGTGGAAAAGCTGTTTGCCGACATCAATGAAGGGGATAGGGTGCATATTGCGGGGACCGAGAACCTGATCACACAGCCAGAGTTCGGGAATCCGAAGGATTTTCGCGGCATCATCGAGCTCATCAACAACGAGGACATCATTGTGCACGTCCTGGAAAAGCACGACCGGACGGATGATGTCACGGTTACGATCGGTCAGGAAAATGAAGAGAAACGTATGAAGAATTACAGCGTTGTCACTTCTCCCTATAGCATAGGAGACGTTACGGGGACGGTCGGTTTGATCGGACCAAAGCGGATGGATTATTCAAAACTGATACCACTCGTTGACTACGTCGCGAAAGTAATTTCGAAGATGATGAGTTGACTCGCGAGAGGAAGGATGCATTCGAGAGGAGATAGACCGATGAAGAAAGGCGAAAACCCTCAGGAACAGAAAGAGAAGGCTGTACTGAATCAAGACGTGTCTGCAAAGGCTCAGAAAGCATCCGAGGTTGACCAATCCAACACAGCTGGCGAGCCTGCGGATGCTGCAGAGCTGAAGGGAAAGATTGCGGAACTGGAGACAAGCGTTGAGCTCTACAAAGACCAGCTGCTGCGAAAAGCGGCGGATTTCGAAAACTATAAGAAACGCGTCGAGCATGAGATCGTGAATCTGACTCAATTTGCCAATGAAACCCTTATCGCAGAGCTCCTCCCGATTCTCGATGATTTCACGCGCTCTTTAACGATGAGCAGAGATCGAAAAGACTTTGAGGTTTTCCGCCGCGGCGTGGAACTGATTTACTCCAAATTTCTCAAGATTCTCGAGGCGCAGGGCGTGAAACCCTTTGACTCAATCGGCAAACCGTTTGATGTCGGATATCACGATGCACTCATGCAGTTGTCGAAGGAAGGCGTTCCCCCCAACACCGTGATCGAAGAAGTCGAAAAAGGTTACAAACTCCACGACAAGGTGATTCGTCATGCGAAGGTCATCGTCTCGCAGGAACCGACGCAGAACAACGAAGGAGAGACGAGGGAGAAAGTGGATCGACGATCCGAAAGCGATGAGAACACTGGAGAACTATGAGCAAGCGTGATTACTACGAGGTGTTGGGGGTTTCTCGACACGCGACGCAGGATGAAATCAAGAAGGCCTATCGCAAACGCGCCCTGGCACATCATCCCGATCGAAATCCCAACAACAAGGAAGCAGAAGAACATTTCAAGGAAGCGGCGGAGGCGTACGAGGTTCTCAGTAACGAGGAAAAGCGTCACCGTTACGACCAGTTTGGACACGAAGGAATGCGTCCGGGCCATGATTATCGCGGCTTCACCGATATGCACGACATCTTCTCGGCATTCAGCGACATCTTTGGTGGGGGATTTGGTGGTAGTATTTTTGACGAAATGTTTGAAACTGGTCGTAAGCGAACGCGACGGGCTTCGATGGGAACGCCGGGGTCTGACCTGAAAGTTCAGGTGCGCTTGACGCTCGAAGAGATTGCAACAGGCATCGAGAAAAAGCTCAAAGTAAAAAAATGGAAGAAGTGCAACGTGTGTGACGGGTCAGGTGCCCGCACGGGGAGTTCGTATGCCACCTGTCCTGTGTGCCAAGGAAAGGGGGAGATCCGACAGGTATCGAGAACCGTCTTCGGCCAAATGGTCAACATTTCCATCTGTCAGAATTGCGGAGGGGAAGGGCGGATCCTTCGATACATGTGTAGAAACTGTGGTGGGGAGGGCCGCGTGCAAGGAGAGACGATGGTCAAAGTGAACATCCCGGCGGGTGTTGCCGACGGGAATTACATCCCGTTGCGAGGCCAAGGGAACACTGGACGTCGCGGGGGACCTGCAGGCGACTTGATCGTCTACATTGAAGAAGTGGCCCATCCAGTCTTCAATCGCAATGACGACGACGTAATCCTTGATTTACTCATCAGTTTTCCTCAGGCTGCAATGGCAGCGGAAGTCGAAGTGCCAACCCTGACTGGTCGTGCCCGATTGAAGATCGAGCCCGGTACCCAATCGGGACGGGTCTTAAGGATGCGGGAAAAAGGGATACCCCATCTGAACAGTTACGGCCGTGGTGACCAGCTCATCCGCGTAAACGTTTGGGTACCGAAAAAACTCACGAGTAGAGAGAAGGCGATATTGGAAGAACTTTCGAGATGCGAAAACATTAACCCGAAAGAGGGGGATACATCCGCCAATTCCACCAAGAGCTTTTTTGAAAAAGTTAAGAACGCCTTCACCTGATCCCATGCGGTTTCCCCGAAGCGTCATCGATTATTTCGGATTCACGAAGACGGAAACCAGGGTCATCCTGTTCATCCTCGGCACCTTCCTCCTCGGTGGGGGGCTCAAACTTTACGAATTCTATTTCCAGGCTGCCGAACAGGGTGATCCCCTGTTTGATTACACTGAATCCGACCGGGAATTCCAGAAACGCTCGGAGGGACTGCTCAAGAGAGCGCCATCGAAGCAATCGGGCGGCACGGCGGTGAAGGAAGGAAGTAGTTCACAGCCAGCAAAACGAAGCAAGCGTAAAGCCCCTCCAACTGCCCACAGCATCAACATCAACACCGCGTCGAAGGATCAACTGATGGCACTGCCGGGCATCGGCGAAGAACTTTCTGAACGCATCATTCTTTACCGAGAAGACCACGGTCGATTTGCATCCGTTGGGGATCTCAAGAACGTCAAAGGGATCGGCGACAAGAAGTTCGAACAGTTAAAGCTATACATTACCCTCGAATAAGCCGAATGTTCTGGGAGGAGCAATGGCTCTCGAAGAAAGACCTCAACCAACGGGATCGATCGTCCTAAGAATCGTAATCGTCGCACTCGTTGCCGTTCTCGTTTGGGTGATTTACGAGCCGTATGCCTATATGAAACAGGAATCAGCGTTCAAACTGGAGTCCCGCCTCCGTATGGTCAATATCCGTCAAGCTGAGCTCCTGTACCTGAACCGCAACGGTCGATACTCTTCAAACTTGGACTCCCTGATCCATTTCATCAAGACGGACATGCGAATTGCCGCAAGGATGGACAGCATCTTTAAGCCGCTGTCCGCCGGAACCTTCGATCCCGAATCTCTGAAGTACGCCCCTAAGTCGCATCGATCATACAACATTCAGGTCGATGACACATCCGTCGTCAAGAAGTACTTTCTTGAGGACCCGGATGGATACGGCACCATCGGGTCGCTCGATGACGAAAAGAAAGTCAACAAGGCTTCCTGGGAAGAGTAAATAGAGTCGCTCCTCCGGGTTTTGCCGTCGGGTAGAGAGACGAACGCAATGCGGAATGCACACATGGTCGGCGGCGTGAGCTTTCACGGCGGTAAAATCCAAGCCGCGGCCATCGAGGAGCAGTCGACTGATTCCTTCCTGCAATCAGTCCGAGAGATCGACTACGACCTTCCCGACGATGCGTGGATGAATCCCTCCCAGATCCCCGATGCGACCGCCAAAATCACAGATGCGCTGTCTTCCGCATTCGATGCTCAGGCCGTTCCCCAAAAAATTTCGGTAGCCCTCCCAAGTGAGGCCACCCTGCTTCTCACCGCCCCGATCGATTCAACGCTCGATCCTCGCGCCCTCCGCGAACACATCGATTGGGAACTCATTAACTATCACAAAGGGCAGGAACCTCAGGAGTTGGTCTCAAGCCATGTTTCGCTCGAGAAGTTTGGCGACAAACAGACAACGGAAATTCTCATCGTGGCAATCCGGCGAAGTACCCTGCAGATGCTCCGAACAGCATGCGACCGCTTAGGAACTCAACTCCTCATCGTCGATATCGAACATTTTTGTGTCGAATCCGTACTCGCGAAAAATCACCTGAACGCTCGAACGCAGAACGTGCTCTTGATAGGCAATAAGAAGAACCGGACTCAGGTCAGCCTGGTCGCTCAATCTCAACTGAGGCGGTATCGGTATGGAAACGGCGCAACCGATCTTCAGAAGGTTGAGTTCATCAAGGATTTCATCGGTGAATGCCACGAAGCCAACGTTGCTTTTCAGGCCGTTTTCCTCTATGGAGACGCGCTGGAAAACTTCGCGTTCACCTTGCTTCAGTCGCGTGCTGGTATCCCTATCGAATATGTTGATCCCGATTGCATCTGGGCTCTGCAATCCAGCCCGCAGTCACCCGACATCCAAGATGGCACACTGCATCCCTCGAGGTTTGCACCGTGCATCGGAGTAGCCATGAGGACTGCATGAGATGAGAGTGATTGCAGGTCAGTACAAGGGCAGGCGACTGTATTCCGTGCGCGACCGTCGCGTTCGGCCTGCAACCGACCGGGTCAAAGAAACCATCTTCAACGTCCTTGCGACGCGTCTCGAGCTCTCGGGAGCGGCCGTCCTCGACCTTTTTGCCGGCACCGGAAGTCTTGGAATCGAAGCACTGAGCCGAGGCGCGCATCGCGCGGTGTTTGTCGAGGCTGCCAGACCAGCCGTCCAGATTATCGAGCGGAATCTGAAAGCTCTGAGCGCCAAATCATGCTCTGCCGTCGTTCAAATGGACGCAATGAAATACATCAGGGAAACCAGAGAACAGTTCGACGTCGTATTTGCTGACCCACCCTATGCGTTCGAATTTACGGATCAGTTGCCGACCTTGATCTATGAGCGCCATCTCACCAGCTCCGGGGGATTCCTTTTGATCGAGCATCGAGACACAGTGAGGTTCCCGAGTAGCACTGCATACGGAGTGAGTCTTACGAAAAAATTTGCCGGCACTGTCGTTACCTTTTTCCAATCCGCAACATCCACATAACGACTGACGAGGAGGGCCATGCGAATTGCGGTTTATCCAGGAACGTTTGATCCAATCACTTACGGCCACATCGACGTGCTAGAACGCGCCATCGAAATTTTCGATAAAGTCATCGTTGCCGTTGTGCGCAATTCAGCGAAGGAGCCGATTTTTTCCGACGAGGAGCGGGTATCGATGATCAAGACCGTTGCGCGAAAGTATAGCCAAAAAGTAGAAGTTGATAGTTTCGAAGGATTGCTTGTTCGGTATGTCCAGAACAAGCACGCAATCGCGATCGTCCGTGGACTTCGGGCGATCTCGGACTTCGAGTATGAATTTCAGATGGCGTTGATGAATCGGAAGCTCGCAGAAGACGTATTCACAGTCTTCCTGATGCCGCACGAGCGATACACCTACCTCGATTCGGGCATCGTCCGGGAGATTGCGCGCCTGAACGGAGACGTGAGCGAATTTGTTCCTCCAACTGTGCAAGAAAAACTCACGACAAAATTCGGTAGACCTTAAATTCTTCGACCGTCAATCTTATCACTTCACTCGTGGGAAGAGCACGCACCGCGCTGCGTCGCCAGAACGCGGAGCAGGCTGCAGAGGTCTCGATGAACCAAGGACAAAATCGATGAGGTAAGTTGAATAGAATGATGGAAACGATCAACCATTAACTTGCTCCTAATCTGTGCAGTCCGATGCTTCTCCTCTCCCGAAAGATTCAACAGATCGAAGAGTCTCAAACGCTCGCACTCACTGCGCTTGCACTCAAACTCAAGTCGCAGGGAGTCGACGTCATCAGTCTGGCAGCCGGCGAACCCGATTTTCCAACACCGGCTCATGTCAAGCAAGCGGCAATGAAAGCAATCGAGCTGAATTTTACGCACTATACGGCAAACAACGGGATTGCGGAACTCCGAGAATCGATCGCGAAGAAGTTTGCGCGCGACAACAACTTGCACTTCAGCCCTGATCAAATCCTCGTTTCGTGCGGAGCGAAGCACTCGATTTTTAACGTCGTGCAGGCACTGTGCAACCACGGCGATGAGGTCATCGTGATCTCTCCGTACTGGGTGAGTTATCCCGAGATCGTGAAGATGGCTAACGCGAAACCAGTAATCCTTACCACTTCGGCTGAGTCGGACTATAAACTCAACGCGTCTCAGCTCCGGCGGGCAGTCACAAGTCGCACGAAGCTCTTGATATTCAATTCGCCCTGTAACCCAACCGGTACGGTGTACACCCGGGAGGAGATCGAGGAGTTAGCTCAAGCGGTTCATGCTACGGGGGTCTTCGTCATCTCGGATGAAATATACGAACAGGTAACCTATGACGACATCGAACATTTCAGCATCGGATCCATACAGCGCATCGCGGATCAAGTAATCACCGTCAACGGGGTCTCGAAAGCCTACGCGATGACCGGCTGGCGCATCGGATACCTCGGAGGGAGAAAAGATGTGGTGGATGCTGCTGCCAAAGTTCAGAGTCAGACAACTTCAAACCCGACCTCCATATCGCAGAAGGCAGCACTCGCGGCGATCACCGGGTCGGATGAGGACCTGAAGAACATGACTGCGGAATTTCAACGTAGGCGGGACTGCCTCTGCAAGCAACTCAGATCTGTGAAGGAATTCATGTACAAGATCCCACGCGGAGCATTCTATTTGTTTCCGAACGTGGAAAGTCTTTACGGACGGATCGGGAATACCTCGCTGCTGAAGAATTCAGCGGACGTTTGCCAGTATCTTCTTCAAGAAGCGAGGGTCGCCTCGGTTCCCGGCTCTGCGTTCGGGGCGGAGGATCACATTCGGCTATCTTATGCGTGTTCCATCGAGACTCTTGAGACGGCCGTCGAACGAATCCGATCCGCAGTGCTAAGGCTTAAGCCGGTGTAAACGCTGAACTTGACTGTATCGGGATTTGTTCGTAAACTTATGGTTGATCTGGCGAGCGTAGAAAGCATACGGTAGGAGCCGACATCGCATATGCCAACGTACGAATATCGATGCAAGGAATGCGAATATACCTTCGAAGAATTCCAGCCCATGTCTGCACCAGCTTTGACGAGCTGTCCATCGTGCAGGGAGGAAACCCTCGTGCGCAAGATCGGCGCAGGAGGCGGTCTCATTTTTAAAGGATCGGGCTTTTACATCACGGATTACAAACGGACTTCGAAGAGCGACGAAAAGGGGACGGGCAAGGAAGCGAAGGAAAAGAAGTCAGAGGAGAAATCTTCGGACTCGTCCACGTCCAAACCTAATACCTCTCCACCCCGCCAACGGCAGGGCGGGCCAGGTGATTAGTGCCGTTCCAACTATCTTTTGCTAATCCCGCCACAGAAAAAGTGGTGGGATGTCCCGCTCTTTGGATTCCGCTGATTTGCGGGATTCCAGAGAGCGGAACTCATTCCAATCCCGCTCGAATGAGCGGGACTAAAATTAGTTGGAATGGCACTAGAGACGTGTGCAAGGGCATGATGGAACGAGGACAGTGCCCTCCTCGCTGTATATAAAGATCCAGTTCTAGGGGCACTATCAATGGTCTGCAGAACAACTCTTGACTCTTGCACTCTGCAAGAGTTTTTTACTTTCTGAAAGCCTTCCGACCGATCGAGCGTAAGATCACGACAGCCCTATCGGCGATGCACCCTGATTCAAATCAGTTTCCGACGAAGCGTCCAATTGCGTCGGCGATGATCTGAATCTCCTTCATCAATTTCGTGAATTGGTCAGGAAACAACGATTGGGCCCCGTCCGACAATGCTTTGTCGGGCTGATGATGAACCTCGACCATGATGCCGTCGGCACCGGCGGCAACCGCAGCGCGAGCCATCGGAATTACCTTGTCCCGAATTCCGCTCCCGTGCGACGGATCAGCGATGATCGGAAGATGGCAGCGTTTATGGATTACTGGTATGGCGCTAATATCCAGAGTGTTTCGCGTTGCGTTCTCGAAGGTACGAATTCCCCGTTCGCAGAGCATCAGCTGGTGGTTCCCTCCGGACAAGATGTACTCAGCCGACATGAGCCACTCCTCGATCGTTGCTGCCACTCCACGCTTCAGCATGATGGGCTTGGTCGCTTTTCCCAGTTCTTTGAGAAACGAGAAGTTCTGCATATTCCGCGCGCCCACCTGCAAAACATCGGCGTACCGCTCGACGTTGTCGATTTGACTCCAATCCATCACTTCGGTGATCACCAGCAGTCCGAACTCATCCGCGGCTGACCGGAGAAGCTTCAGCCCATCTTCACCGAGTCCCTGGAACGTATACGGGGACGTTCTCGGTTTGAAGGCACCGCCACGAAGAAATTTTGCCCCCACGCTCTTTACTTGCTTCGCAATCGC
>JBHHZW010000022.1:0-13609 GCA_046758305.1 Bacteroidota bacterium
TTTCGCTTGAACCGGCTACTGGCCTTAACAACCGGAACGACTCTACTGATCAATCCAAGCCGCTTCATTTTATAAGCGCTCCAGAGCTCGCACGAGACGCAGTTCCACATTGCATCTTCGATGCCAAGAAAGAGCGGAAGGAAATCCGTTGCACCGCCGTCAGGCGCTGAGCCGTGCTTCGGGCCTGCCTGCCCAAAGACTGCAGTGTCTGCCGCCACCGAAATGTCGCAGGCCAGCCCAATTTCTTGTCCCCCAGCAATCCGCATTCCGTTGACACGGCAAATGGTTGGCTTCTTGCAATTCAAGATGCCATCGACCATCGCGTTGAATAAATCCATGTATGCGCCATATTCGTTCGGTCGCCGTGCGTAGTACTCTGCATACTCCTTTGTGTTGCCGCCACTGCAAAACGCTTTATCTCCGACACCCGTGAAGACCACTGCCACGACTCGCCTATCCATGGATGCTTTGTGAAACCCAGCAATTACCCCCTTCACCATCTGTGTCGTGTAAGAATTGTGCTGGTCGGGATTGTCCAGCGTAATGCATGCCGAGTACAGACCCTCGACCGCATTTCCTTTCTCGTCGAGAACGGGACGGAGTTCGTACATCGTGCACGGCGGCTCAGTGCCGAAGAACTCCTCCCCCCAGAGGTCGTGGCTTTTCAGTCCGTTGTCACGTGGGAGCCAATCGAGAGCCATCAGTCACCCTCCGATTCTGATTCAATGAACGTTTCGATTTCTTCATCGGTCAACAGCTTGTTGGAATCTTTCGCGCGATCAAAGATTTTCTTTACCACTCCATCCTGCACTTCATAGCCATGCTCTTGAAGCCAAAAGACGACGTTTGATTCACCGCTGAGCGGTCCGACTTCAATCCTTTGTTTGCGTCCCACCATATGCGCTGGGACCGCTGAGTACACCATGTCCGCCAGCCAATTCTCGCCCGTCTTGATGGCTTTGATGACGGCAGCAGCGTGTACACCCGTAGCGGTCCGAAAAGCGTCGGGACCAATCACAGGATAGTTGAAAGGAACGGGCGTGTGCGTGGCCTCTGAAACGAGGCGACAGTACTCGTGGAGCTTGGAGAGATCATTATCAATGATTCCCCACATCTTGAGGTTCGCGAGCAGCAAATCCATAGCTGCGTTTCCGCAACGTTCACCGATGCCAAGAGCACAACCGTGAACCCGATCGACTCCCGCCCTGATGGCTGCAAGGGTAGACGCCAATGCAAATCCCCGGTCATTGTGGCCGTGCCAGTCTATCTTCACATCGTCGCCCGTATTCTCAATCACATCCTTGATGAATCGGACGATATTCGTGGCGCCGGTCCTCGTTGCGTGACCGACCGTGTCGGCAACGACTACCCTTTTTGCACCGCAGTTGATAGCAGCGGTGTACAGTTTTTCCAGATCGTCAGGGTGAGCGCGTGTGGTATCCTCCGTGACGTACATGCTGGGGAGATCGTGTTTCACCACATATGTCACCGCTGACTCTGTCAGCTTCAGGACGGTGTCGATCGTCCAGCCCTCGACGTATTGACGGATGGGGCTTGAGCCCACAAACGTTGCCACCTCGATAGGTATGCCGGTCTTCTGGGAGATATCGATCACGGGGTCGATGTCGGCGATGACAGTGCGGGCGGCACAGTTGGGAAAGATTTTCATCTTGCACCGTGCAATTTCTTTGGCAAGCTCTAGTGCATCGTTGTAAGTGCGAAGACCAGCGCCGGGTAATCCGATGTCTGCTGCATGGATGCCGAGATCTTCCATCAGATGTAGAATTTGGATCTTTTGTTCGATGGTCGGGTCCGTAACTGATGGTGACTGGAGGCCATCACGGAGTGTCTCGTCGTCGAACTCAACATGCACGACGCCTTTGAGATCAACGAGTCCGCCTTTGTTCCAGTCATAAATCAGTTCCTGGTAAGAGGGAAGCATAGGCGTCTCCTTTCACTTATGCTTAAGGGTTGCTGATTCCCGGTCACGCAGTCTGCTATTGCTTTTTTGTTCCTTCCTTTCCGCCAGCCGCTTCTTTGCAAATCCCACCATCCCTCCCGCGTTGATGATCTCCTGGATAACATCCGGGAATGGAGAGGTTTGATACGATCTACTCTTCGTAAGATTCGTGATCGTGCCTGCAGAGAGATCAACCTCAATTTCATCGCCGGTCTCTGCCTCCTCAGCTGCGGCTACGGATTCGAGAATGGGCAGACCGATATTGATTGCGTTCCGGTAGAAAATCCGCGCGAACGACTTCGCAACGACACACGATACGCCTGCGCCTTTGATCGCAATCGGGGCATTCTCACGTGAACTCCCGCAGCCGAAGTTCCGCCCCCCGACAATCATATCCCCTTTTTGCACTTTTCTCACAAACTCCGGATCGAGATCCTCCAGACAATGCGGCCCCAGCTCCTTTTCCGTAAATGCCGTGCAATACCGCGCTGGAATAATTACGTCGGTGTCAATATTGTCACCGTATTTATGAACTCTCCCACGGATCATAGTTTCTTTCTATTTCTGTGGTTCTGTTTTAGGCAATTCGCCCGTTCCGCCATCGGGTGGGACGGAAAATCCGAAATCTCCTATTCAAAACGGGTATCTTCGTCTGAACTCCGGAAATCTGCCATGCACCATCGCTTCGAGTCCAATCAACGCGTCCGGATGCTCGAAGACCTGGCACAAATGATGCTCAAGCTCGAAGCCGGCAAGTGCGTCATTGTCAGTTCCGCGCAGGAATTCTTCAAAGCCTCTTGAGATCAAGTAATTTGCCACACAGACAGCGTTCGGTGAACTATCCGCAACGCGCCTCGCTGTGCGTCCAGCAATGGACTTCATCTCAGTGCTGTAGAAAAGTGGAAGATGGCTGCGCCCTTGCGCATACAATGTCGGCAGCAGATCAGGCTGACTGAACAAATCCTTTGCTACTCGTAGCTCTCGGTTATCAGCAAACGAGAGATGGGTATCGAGCCTCTCAAACTCCAACGCATTGAGTTGATCCGTCGTCACGATCATTCCATTGTTTTCAATAATCGCTCTTGCAACAATTTCTGCAGCATCATCTCTTCGTTGCTGAGGAACGACGGCATCTGCACAGCCGAGGTGAAAGACTATCTGCGGCGAAGAAGTCACGGTCCCACCGGCGAGGATGTAATATCGCGAGAGAGCAACTGCCGCTTCAGCATCGCCCGTGTGCCTGTATATGAGTTGAGGAAGTGTAAGTGTTCCCCGCAGGCCGGGATAGATGCCGAGACGAGTTTCAGGGAGTGCAAACGATGTCCGATTCGTGATGAGCACAATCGAATTTGGGTCCAGGGCGAAGGCACACGCTACCTCCACTCCTCCCCCGAATGCTTGGCCGTCCACGATAGCGACTTTCGGCTTCTCGGTGCCGGTCATGATGTGGAACATGATGTGCTGCCACTCGGCGCTCTCTCCTCTGACTGCTTCGAACTCTTTCGATTTAATTCTCTGGATAAAGCCCCGCACGTCCGCACCAGCAATGAACGACTTGATAGGAGCCGTATCGAAGATGATGACTTTGCATTCGCCGTCTTCGTTTGCTTCGGTGAACTGCCGCTTCAGCTCCTCGAAAACTCTATGATCCATTGCATTTGATACCCGCGGGTTGGAGAGCGTGATGCGGCGGACGGCGCCCTCCAACTCCTTCTCCATAGTGACTGGTGAAAGATAGAAGGTCCAGGCACTTCCGTCTCCCATCGCCTTCTTTAGTAGATTGCAGATTGGGAAATCTTGTCCTTGCACGCTCGCAATTTCCGCTCGCTTCTTCACTACCTCTCGCACCCTCTTTTTTCCCTGTTCTCCCATGAGTGTGAAGGGACCTTTTCGCCACAGGAATGCGTTTTGGGTGAGCAGCTCCAGATCTTCGACCGTGATCAGCCCGGCTTCAACACATTCTGACGCGGTCAGAAATCCGATAGCGAGAAAGCGATCTGACAATTCGTCGACGGATTCGGGATGAAAGATTGGAGCGTGCCGATCGGCATCCTGGACCCAACGAACTACAGACTTATCCACCGTGCGCTCGTACTGTGTGACTAAATCAACGTAGTTTTGCCTCGGTTCGTAAAAATTGCCATACACTTGGTAGAGCGGGTCATCCGGACGAGATGGGTCTGAGAAGGACCGCATGGAATACAAGCCAATCGGAAGTCCGGTCACATCCATCAACTCGAGGAAACCCAGCGGGACGTTGTAGGCTTTCTGTCCCGCCGCCTCGATTGTAGGAACGTCAGACCCATCCTCCAGCATGCGCGTTGCTTCGAGAAGAAGCGCGGCAAAGATAATGTCCGCAGCACCGCCTTTGCGACTTCGCCGGATGTACGTGGGGATCTTTCCGCCAAGCTTCAGATACTTTCGAGCTATCGACTTACTTTGGTCCGAAGCGGTGTCGGTGCCAGCATATTCGGCTGCGCGATTCTTGTGTGGAAGGTAGAAGTAATGCATCCAGACGACCTTCTCCGGCCGGTTGGTTACGCGAGCGAGAATGTTAGTGTCGAGGGAGGAAGAATTCGTTGCAAGAACGACGTCAGGAGCAGTCAGCGCGTCGAGACATCTGAAGATTTCTTTCTTGATATCGATGTGCTCGGTTGCGGCTTCGATCACAAGTCGGAGAGATTGTCCTCGACAGGCCTCCTCGTAGTTCCTCCCGCCGATGATACGGGACCGGATAGCTTCGACTTCTCGTGGGGAGAATATCCTTCCCCGTGAGGATTCCAACTCCCGCTCGATTGTGCGAAGGCCTCCTGCAAGTGCATCTTCGGAAACGTCAAGTACCCCCACGCAGAAGCCATTCTGTGCGTAGTTTTGGACAAGACTTGTCCCCATCGTCCCCGCGCCAACGATGAGGATTTCTATGTCATCCCATGTTGTTTTCATACATTCTCAATCCACAATCCGAAACCCGAAATTTCACCTATACCCCTCCACAATCAGCGCGCCGCCCTGTCCGCCCCCAATGCACGCAGCGGCAAGACCGATGCCGCCAAGTTTCAGACCGGCAATGGTCAACCGTGCACCTGTGGCGCCGAGCGGATGACCCAGTGCAATCGCGCCGCCGTTTACGTTCACTTTCGTTCTATCAAGATTGAGTTCGCGTTCAACCGCCAGGAACTGGCCGGCGAAAGCTTCATTGATCTCAATATGAGTGATATCTTTCCACGTTAAGCCGGCTCGCTTCAGTGCAATCTCGGAGGCCGGCACAGGACCTATGCCCATGTAGTGAGGATCAACACCGGCAGCTCCCCACGACAGAAGCTCACCGATTGGCTCGGCGCCAAGTTCTCTTGCTTTACCATACGTCGTCATGACAAGCGCTGCTGCGCCATCCACAATCCCGGAAGCACTTCCGCCTGAATGTATACCGCCTGGCTTCACAGGACGGAGGCGGGCCAACCCTTCAAGTGTCGTATCGGGCCGAGGATTCTCGTCATCCGGGACAATTTTTTCTTTCCCTCCCTCCCGAATTTTCATCGGGGTGATTTCTTTGGCGAGACGACACTTTTCTCGTGCATCTCTTGCTTTCATCTGCGACGTGTAGGCAAACTCATCCGCATCCTCGCGCGTGATGCCGTAGAGACGGGCCAGGTTCTCCGCTGTTCCCATCATGTCAGTATTGATGTAGGTGTCGTTCAACCCATCCTTGAAGAGGAAAAGCGCCTTCGGACCACTCATGTAGGGAAATCCCAACGCAGCACCGTAGAGAACGAGGGGGGACTGTGATGTGCTTTCGTATCCTCCGACCAGGACTCCCTCGGCCTCGCCGCTCAACAGTTCTTTTGCGCCGAGCACTATCGCTTCCGCACCTGACCAGCAAATGCGATTGACCGTGAGCGCGGTGGAGAAATAGGAGAGACCAACTTCCAAGGCGACGTGCCGTGCGCCATAGTGCGAATCAATGCTGGTGTGCATGGCATTGCCAAAGATTGCCGCATCGATAGCCTCCGGGCGGTCAGCAAGTCCAGCTTGATCAATCGCAGCTCGCGCCGCAATTGCTCCCAGATCGATGGGGGAGAAATCTTTCAGGCATCCTCCAACGCGACCGAACGGCGTGCGGGTTCCTGACAGAAAAACAACCTTCTTGTTCTTGTCTTTCTGAATTGCCGGGCCCGCTCGTCCGAGCCTCTTGGGGATACGGTAAATGTTCTTTTTAATCGAGTCTCCCATACAACTTCTTCCAGATGCGCTCCAGATAATTGAGGAGTTCTTTCTTCTGCGATTCAGTGAAACCTTCCCAGGACTCGGCGTCCGTCTCTTCGGCAAGGTACCCGATGTCGTGATAGAGAGTCCTGCCTTTCGCCGTCAAATGTACCTTGACGACACGACGGTCATCCTCATCCCGCTGCCGCTGGAGCAACCCATCCCGCTCCATCCGATCAACAATGCCGGTGAGAGTCGGATTGTCGAAATACAGACGCTCCCCTAGCTCACTAAGGGAAATTCCATCTTCCTCCCACAGTCGCGCCAGCACGATGTACTGGGTTGCTGTAAGGTTTTGGTCCAGCAACCTGGCATCAAGTGCTCGCTTCATGCTGCGCGCGGTTCGGGTCATCAAGAAACCTAGGCTGCTATCAAGTTTCCACATGAGCGCTCTTCCAACTCGTTATGAACTAACGTGAAATGCGAAAATGAATTAGTTCTCGCTGAAAAAGGATAACCTCCCTTTGCGCCAGCGCGCCAGACGCGCATTAAGCCAAAGGCTTAAGGCGCATTGAGCGTGATGCTCATCTCCACCAGAGGCGGATGTGCCTCCCCGAAGGGGTCCTTCGGACTGGCACGAGCCTCAGGCTGACAGCCTTTAGGGGAAGTCCCCTCCCCCCGAACGGGTGGCTTCGCCACCTAGCAAGGAGGCGATTTAGGGGCCGTCCAAGTGCTGACTTGTCGAATCCCGAGCTTTTCAGGCACAATTAATTAGCATACAATTATTTAGTACGCAAAGTAATATTGCAAAAAAAATTTCCTCTTGTCAAGTCCAAAATTCACTGCAGAGCGCCCGGCCATTCACGCCCGCCTCGGGTCTGCAATCGCGCCCTCCACCGCTGAAACAGCAGCAACCACGGGACTGCAGAGATACACCCTGCTCGTCGGATGTCCGTTTCGTCCCTTGAAGTTCCGATTGGTAGTGTAGAGCCCCACTTCGTCCTCTGCCAAAACACCCATATGTCCACCAATGCAGGGCCCGCAGGTGGGTGGACTGATGGCAGCCCCAGCTTCAACGAAAATCTTGAGAAGACCTTCTTCGATCATCTGCAAATATACATCCCGCGTTGCCGGGATGGCAATGACTCGAACGTGCGGCGCAACCATCTTCCCCTTGAGCACATCTGCCGCCGCGCGAAAGTCCTCTATTCTCCCGTTGGTGCATGAGCCGATCACCACTTGATCGATTCTTACGGGTTCGACCTGTGAGATTGGTTTCACGTTGCTCGGAAGGTACGGAAGCGCCACTTGCGGCGCTAAGTTTGTCACATCAATCTCGATGACATCCGCACACTGGGCATCAGCATCTGAGGTGTAGATACTGTATTCGCGTGTGGTTCTCCCCCGAAGGTAGTCGAGAACTTTGAGGTCTGTTTCGATAATACCCGCCTTCGCACCAGCTTCTATCGCCATGTTGCAGATTGTAAATCGGTCAGCCAATGAAAGCTCGTCAACAACTTCTCCTTCAAACTCAAGAGAACAGTACAGCGCCCCCTCCACACCGAGCAGCCCAATTGTATGGAGGATTAAGTCTTTCCCTCCCACCATCTCGGGAAGTTTCCCTTTGTAGATGATCTTGATTGACGTTGGAACTTTAAACCAATTCTCTCCGAGCGCCCACGATGCTGCCATATCAGTACTGCCGACTCCAGTCGCAAAAGCGCCGAGAGCGCCATAGGTGCACGTATGAGAATCAGCTCCGACCACAAGGTCGCCAGGCACGACAAGTCCACTGTCCGGAACGATACAATGGCAGATCCCTGAACGCCCAACCTCGAAGTAATTCTTGACGTGATACTTTGCCGCAAACTCACGCATTGTTTTCGATAAGCCAGCAGCCTGGATGTCCTTCGCCGGCACAAAGTGATCGTTCACAAGAGCAATCTTGCTACCATCAAACACTTCCTCCGCTCCAATTTGGTTAAAGACCTCCACTGCCAGGGGGACCGTCACGTCCGTTCCCATCACCAGATCGACTTTCGCGTACACGAGTTCGCCCGCCTTTACGGAATCTCTTCCGCAGTGGGATGCAAAGATTTTCTCACTGATTGTCATCCCCATGTGTAGATGCTCCCTTCTTGAGTTCGTATGAACTTGAAAACCTGTCTTCAATCAGACCATTTGCTGGCAGCTCGCGCCAACGTGGCGAGGTTTTTTAGGACATCTTGGTGTACGAGTTATCAACCATTCAACAAAGTTTTTTCAATGTGATCACAGATCGCTGCGCCCACTTCTCTTGTTCCAAGACTTCCGCCAAGATCTGGCGTCATCTTCCTGTCGCGTACTGCTTGCCGCACAGCCCGTTCAATTAACGCACCCTCTTTTTCAAAGCCGAGATGTTCGAGCATCAAGCCCGCCGTGAGGATTGCGCCGAACGGATTCGCTACATTCTTGCCAGCGTACTTCGGAGCCGAGCCGTGAACGGGTTCGAACATGCAGACGCCCTTGGGATTGATGTTGGCCGATGCCGCCATTCCCAATCCGCCTTGCAGCTGGGCCCCAATGTCCGTGATAATGTCGCCAAACATATTGTTGGTGACGATCACCTGAAACTGTTCCGGACGCTTGATCATCTGCATCGCCAGCGCGTCAATGAACCAGTGCTCCTTTTCGATGGCAGGGTACTCCTCGCCAACCTGATGGAACACACGTTGCCAGAGGTCACCCTCATAGGCCAGCGCGTTGCTCTTATCGCTCATCGTGACCTTTGTGACCCGGTGTGTCTTTGCATACTCGAAGGCATACCGTGTGATCCGCTCAACCCCTTTGTATGTGTTGACACTTTCCTGGATTGCAACCTCATCTTTTGTGCCCTTCTTAAGAAATCCCCCCGCGCCAACGTACAATCCCTCCGTGTTCTCCCGGAAAACGACAAAATTCACATCGTCAACACTTTTTCCCTTCAACGGACACAACTTCTCATCGAACAGGTTCACGGGGCGCATATTCACATACAGGTCAAGGCCAAACCGCAGCCCAAACAGAATATCCCGGGCGTGTGCCATATCGGCAATGCGGGGATCACCGAGGGCACCGAGGAATATCGCTCCGTAGTTGTATCGAAAATCCTCGAGTTGCTCCGCCGGCAACGATACACCAGTAGCAAGGTATTTCTCCGCGCCGAAATCGTGGTGAACAAGCTCAAGGTCGATCGGGCATTTCCTGTTGAGCAGTTCAAGAACCTTGACCGCCTCGCGCGTAACATCAATGCCGATGCCGTCGCCAGGAATGATTGCGATCTTTCGACAGAAGGGTTTGGTACTGTGCACGAGTACCTCGACCTTTCACGTGGTTTCAGTCCATGGAATTCCCTGGCCGACTCGCAAGGATCAAACGTCCTTTCGAATGTATGTCGTCGATCCGCTTCTTTGGCAGCGTCTGTCGAGCATCCTCTGTTTCAGACACTGCACGGCACTGTGGACGACTCCCTGGCAGTCCACCTCGTAGTTGCGAATCCGAACTTGCGTCCCGAAGTTGAAATGCGATTCTTCCGCCAGTATTCTTAGTGAAAAAGTGTCCGGAATACTTCAACCGCGTGCTCGATCTGAGCGCGTGTCACATCGAGATGAGTTACAGCCCGGACGATTGTCTGTTTCTCCGGTGTGAGAAGAACTCCACTCTCTCGAAGCATCTTGAGAACATCGTCAGTCGAACGACCCGTTTCGCGCACTTCGATTAGGACGATGTTTGTCTGAATGCTCGCCGGGTCTATTTTCAATGTCTTGCAGTGAGAGAGTTCCTGAGCAAGGTACTTTGCTTTTTCATGGTCTTCTTTCAGTCGCGCGATGTTGTGAGTCAGTGCGTACTGGGCTGCAGCCGCAAGGATGCCGATCTGCCGCATTCCACCTCCTAAGATTTTTCTGTACCGATGTGCTCGCTCGATCAATGCAGCGCTGCCCGCGATGGCCGATCCGACCGGCGCGCCGAGGCCTTTCGAGAAGCAGACAGACACCGAGTCGAAGTACTTGCAATACTCGGCAAGCGGAACACCCGTCGCGACCGATGCGTTCCACAACCGAGCACCATCCAGGTGCATTTTCAGACCGGCCTCGTCAGCGAGATCTCGAATCCGCAGGATTTCCTGTAGCGGAAAGACCGTACCGCCGGCACGGTTATGGGTGTTCTCAAGACAGACGAGAGTCGTTCGAGGCAAGTAGTATGCCCGTGGACGCACCGCTTGCTTGATCTGATCCGCGGTCACGACCCCTCGAAAGCCGGGCAACGGATGGAGTTGCACTCCTGAAATGATAGAGGAAGCGGTGGTTTCGTAATTGAAAATATGAGAATCGTATTCCAGGATAACCTCATCCCCCGGCTCAGTGTGAGCCTTCACGCAGAGCTGATTTCCCATCACCCCTGAAGGCACGAAAAGGGCTTTCTCCTTGCCCAGGAGATCTGCAAGTTTCTCCTGAAGCAGATTGGCTGTAGGATCCTCCCCAAAGACGTCGTCTCCGACCTCCGCCTCGTACATAGCCTTACGCATATCGGAAGACGGCTTTGTGACAGTGTCACTCCTGAGATCAATCGGGTCTATCACAGCCATGCTGAGTTCCTCCCTCGAAGACGATTCCGCAGTCCGACCGTGGCTGTGGCGAGAACTCCTAAGGCTGTGAGAACGGTGCACCCCTTTGCAAAGAGGTCTCCATAACGTGTGTAGAAGGTTTGTTCCGTCGACAGCCCAATATCCCTCACAAGAGTGGATTGAGTAAACAGCTCAGTCCGATCGATGATTCTCCCGTATGGATCGATGAAACAGGATATCCCTCCGGAAGCAGAGCGTGCAATCCACCGGCGGTTTTCAATCGCTCGCAGTCTCCCTAACTGGAGATGCTGGTACGGTCCTGAAGTTCTTCCCCACCAGCTATCGATCGTAATAATGACGAGAAACTCTGCACCCTTTCGAACATAACTGGCTGTGTAACCCGGATAGACCGACTCGTAGCATATAAGGGTGGCAAATCGTACAGGCTTTTGGCCCTCCGAAGAACTAAGCCTTCCGAGTGAAAACACCGTACTGTCTCGTCCCCTCGCCCATCCTCCGAGGCCGACGTCCCACTCGAGTAGATTCAGGAACGAGAAGTGCTCCGAGTACGGGACTCGTTCGGCAAACGGCACGAGGAGCATTTTTGCGTACGTTTGCAACTCATGAGCCATCGGTCGGATCAATACAGCACCGTTGAACGTCTCGAAATATATGTCGGCTCCTTGCAGCTTTCGGCTGCCGCGCGGAGCACTGTCCGCGTCCTCATAGTACTGTATTAACGGTGTACCAGTCAGAACGGCAACGCCCGTTGAGTCAACAAACGAACGGACACGGGAAAACTCCCGCTCAGACCTCGTATGGAGCAGGTAGAACGGCATCGCTGTCTCAGGCCATATCACTAGGTCGGGCTCGTGAAAAACCAGTTCTCTTGATAACTGAAGATGAAGGCTCAGCTGCGATTCTCGCGCGTCCCTCCACTTTTGCCACGGGTCAGCGTTCGTCTGGACAAGTCCCACGCTGAGAGATCGATCGGACACTCTTCTCTTCTCAGTTTGCATCAACAGAGAACCATGCAACTTTGGGGCAGAATACAAGGCGATGATAACGAAGCCGGCAACAAGGCTTCTTGGAGACGCCAGCGGCCACTCGCGGAGCGCCATCTTGCGATACAGGTAATAGGCAGAGACGTTTATCGTCACGATAAGAAACGACACGCCATAGACCCCTGTAGCAGTGATAAACTGAATTTGTGCCAAGTCATAGGTCTGGGTATTTCCCAAAGTCAACCAAGGAAAAGCAGGCTGACCGAGCGAATGAAGATACTCAAAAGCCACCCAGAGGAACGGAAAAAAAAGAAGAGCTTGCTGTACTCCGAGGTGATTTCTCACAACGAGATAGATCCAAATCGGCACAAGAAAGAACAGAGGATGAACCAGAACCAAGGCCATTCCTCCTATCATCATCCACAGGTCGTTTCCGTGGACGAACCCGCCTGTCCAATACAAAGTGATCGCATTAAAAACCAAGAAAGCGACATAGGCATATCTCAGCGTCGGCAGGTATCCTTCAACGTAGTCTGCCAGAATGAACAGTGGTACGATCCCGAAGAAAGCAAGAACGCCGAGAGGAATCGGAGGAAACGATACCCCAAGCAAGACACCGGAACTAGCCGACAATACTAAGAGGAAGCGCCGCTCCGCTTTCAGGGTCTGGACTCCGTGAGGTTGCATGATGAGAGAGTTCGGCTGCAAGCGGGTTAATCCAAACGATCGGACTCCGTTTCGCGAGGTTCCTGCCTCGTCTGCATCCATCCTTCAAGCTTTCTCCATCCAAGGATCACCACCGCGGCGCACCCGCTGCCGATCGCGGCTCCAGCAAGGGCGTCGAACGGGTAGTGGACACCGACGTAGACTCGCGAGTAGGCAACGACCGATGCGAAGGATAGGAAGGCCCAGAACCACTTTTGATAGTAGTATGAAAACAGCCCCGCTGCGGCAAAGGAGTTCACCGCATGCGATGACGGAAAAGACCTCCCGGGCCCGCAATCCACGAGCAGGCGGAGATACTCGACTTGCGGTAGCCCATCAGTGATATGACAGGGACGGGCTCGGCCGATCAGCGGTTTTACTAGATGACTGCTCAATTGATCACTGAGTACGATCAACGGAACTAAGAGGAATGCCACGATCCGACCTTGCCGGCCCCCTTTCCACACCAATCCGATCCAGATCATTCCAACAAACAGGTATATCCACGGCCGCTGTTGATCCAGATTAGTTAGGAACGGCATGACGATGTCAAACAATGAGTTCTGGACCGACTGGTTCAGTGTCCGGAACATACTTTTGTCGATCGAAACGAGAACGTCAATCACACCGATCCTTACTGTTTATTGTTTCTTCGGACCAATAATCGGATCAGCCAGATCGCAATAACAAGAAGTATAACCGCTGAGATAACCTGCGAATAGGTCGTAATCAATTGCGCAATCGTACGCCAATTCTTGCCAAGTTCATTGCCGCCCGAAACAAGGATGAGATTCCAGACTGCAGTGCTCACGAACGCAAGGCCGCTCGCGACGGCGAAGCTCAGTTTCGAGAGTCCTGCGAAGAACGAGACGACAGCCCGAGTGCCCGCGAGGAATCGATTCACGACAACGACGCCGTATCCGTAGCGCCGAAACCAGTCTTCAACCTTCTGGAGTTGCTCCCGCGGTATCAATTTCAGCTTGCCCGTCTCGACAATCTTGTCACCGAACTGATGTCCGATAGCGTACATGGTCATAAATCCGGTCGTACTCCCCACGATCGCTGTCCCTGCCGCCAGGATAAAGTCCAGCCGCCCAATTCCCACCAGCGAGCCCGCGAACACGCCCGTGATCGCCTTGCTCTGGTCCAGGGTAA
>JBHHZW010000023.1:0-13088 GCA_046758305.1 Bacteroidota bacterium
GGGATTATCACACACGGGGCACCGAGCGATGATCACACCAAGAACCTTGGCTTTTTTCTTAACCTGCACCATTCCTACTCCTCCTGAACTGACAATTTACCTCACCCTATTAAACGAACGAGGGCAGTAAGAGATCCCGGAAAAACACATCAAAAAGATACTCAAAATAAATCAGTTATCCAAGCCCAAAACTTCCCTTACGTGATTTGAATCACAACGTTCTAAACACTCTCCCTTTTTTGTGCTTGGACGCTTATCTTGAGCCTGAATTCCTCCACATAATCGGCGTTGACGATGCGCGCAGCGGCCGTCGATGGGACCCGTATAACCCCAGCCACGAACGTATGAGGACAGAGTCTCCAGCCCGAGCATACGCTCGCGCAGACCCTCCACGACCCATCTTCTTCCCTCCAAAATATCGAGTGACAATCACCAAGACATCTGTCAGCTCATAGTTGTCCATGATCGAGAGGATCGGCTCCTACGGTTCCCGGAGGTTCTCCATCATCGGTGGACCGAAACAGAGTTCGAACCAGGCACAACCGCCAGGCAAGCGAGTTGTGTGTGGCAGCATCGACCTCATTTCGCGTCTGCCTCACACGTCGCTCTGCTTCGTTTTTGCTTGTGATGGGATGCACGGAAGCGAAGAATCGTGATCCCTCAACTCCGACCTCTGAGTGGCTTTCCTTCGTAATCTTGTTGTACTCGAACGGGCAGTCTGAATGGATAACGACAAAATATGCTGAAAAGAACGAAGATTCCCAAGCGGTAAATTCTTGTGTCTGAGTGAGGAAATTTTTATCTTAGTCACAGTTAATCGAGAGACAGCAGAATGCGCATCGGGATCACTTGTTACCCAACATACGGGGGAAGCGGCGTCATCGCGACCGAACTCGGTAAGACGCTCGCCACACGTGGGCACGTAATCCACTTCATCAGCTATGCGATGCCCATGCGGCTCGATGGCTTTTATGGAAACGTTATGTACCACGAGGTCGAAACCGCGAACTACCCGCTGTTCGACTTTCCATTGTACACACTCGCTTTAGCCAGCAAGATGATCGACGTGGCTAAATTCGAGAAGCTCGACCTTCTGCACGTCCATTACGCCATCCCTCACGCAATGAGTGCCTACCTCGCGAAGGAAACCCTCGGACGGGACAAGCTCAAAATTGTCACGACACTCCATGGGACGGACATCACGCTCGTCGGTCTCGAGCCTGCTTTCCTTCCGCTCATTAAGTTCAGCATTGAACACAGCGACGGGGTCACGGCTGTCTCGAGATTCTTGAAGGACAAGACAATCTTGCAGTACGGTGTGGAGAAAGAGATCGAGGTCATTCCGAATTTCGTTGACACGAAAAAATACCGCCGCGTTGACGATCCAGAATTTCGCGCACGATTTGCCCCTCGAGGGGAAAAGATACTTATCCACGTATCCAACTTCCGCCCAGTGAAGCGCGTCCCCGACGTCATCCGCATCTTCAAGATTGTCCGCACCAAAGTGGCTTCAAAGCTCATCCTAGTCGGTGATGGACCTGACCGATCGAACTGCGAGCATCTGTGCCGGGAGCTCGATATCTGCAGCGATGTCCGGTTCCTCGGAAAGCAAACGGAGCTCGTTTCGCTTCTTTCAGCGTCCGATCTATTCCTGATGCCCAGTCAATCGGAGAGCTTCGGTCTTTCAGCCCTCGAAGCGATGGCCTGTGAAGTACCCCTCATTTCCTCGAGCGTCGGGGGTCTTCCTGAGCTCACATTCCACGGTGATACAGGTTACATCGCCGAGATTGGAGACATCGAACGTATGGCGAAATATACCGTAGAGCTTCTCACGAACGAGTCCAAACATCGACTGTTTGCACGCCAAGCTCGACGACGTGCCGTGGAACTGTTCGAAAGTGAGAAAATCGTCAACCTCTACGAGGCGTTCTACGAAAAGGTCTTTGCTGGACAATCAATTCCATCAGGATGAAAATGACCCACTGGCAGCGGCGCTCTGCTCTTTCCCCAAAGGGATGCGTGCCCGCCGGGCAGGCGGGGATTCCCACTCAGTCCTGACGATCGAGTCGATCTACCTGTGAACACTCCGCATTGCGCCGAGGTGGTCGGAAACAAGCCCGTGCTGTTTCTCTGTCCATCGGCCGACCCTGAAAACTATTCCGCCAGATAACATTTGCACCACTCGTTTCCACCTTTGGGTTGGCAAGCGGTAGCTTTTTGCCGGAAGTTCTTTGCATGCCCGCAGTGGTCAAGACTCCTATGAAAACTTTGATCCTTATTCTCTTCACTCCGACGGTTGTACTTGCTCAGGTCACTTCGATCGCTCGTGACCCCAATGTCCAAGACGCCCTCCGGGACATCGACAATGCAAACGAAGGCATCATCGAGGAGCAGATTCGGATCGCTGAAATACCTGCTCCACCATTTGGCGAGGCGGAGCGAGCTCAATACATCGCAGAGCGCTTCCAGGAGATCGGGCTCACGGACGTCCATCGAGATCTCGAAGGAAATGTCGTGGGAGCATTCATCGGGCCTGGGACGGGTCCTCTCGTGGTTTTATCGGCCCATCTAGACACTGTGTTTCCGGAGGGTACGGACGTAAGAGTAAAACGCGAAGGGACAACATTGATTGGTCCTGGCATCGGGGACAACGCCCGTGGTCTCGCAGTCCTCCTCGTCATCGCGAAGCTCATGAAGCAGTTTCAATTTCCGCTCGGTGGAACAATTCACTTTGTCGCGACAATTGGTGAAGAGGGGCTGGGAAATCTCCGCGGAGTGCGATATTTGTTCGATCGGAGTCCACTTCGAGAGAAAATCGAGTATTTCGTAGCGATTGACGGAACGGACATCCGACGTGTCGTCCACAAGGCGCTTGGCAGCAAGCGGTACAGAGTCGTATTTCGCGGCCCAGGTGGGCATAGCTGGAGTGACTTTGGGATCGCCAACCCTATCCATGCTCTCGGGCGTGCGATCAATGCGATCGCACAGCTCGAAGTGCCAGTTGAACCAAAGACCTCCTACAACGTCGGCCGCGTGGGCGGAGGGACAGCGGTGAATGCAGTTCCACTCGAGGCATGGATCGAAGTCGATCTGCGATCGGAGAGTAACGATGAACTGCAACGAATCGCCGAAAAAGTGGAGACAATAATCGAGGATGCGGTCAACCAGGAAAATGCGCTCCGGAGCACATCACAACCCGAAGTGACAGCGGATAGTACCGAGGTCGGCAGTCGACCCTCGGGGGAAATCCCCGTGGATAATATTCTCGTCAGACTTGCGACTGACTCGGCGATCTATTTGGGGTACGAACCGAAGCCCGAACGGTCGAGCACCGACTCGAATTATCCCATCAGCATCGGAATTCCCGCAATCACAATCGGTGGCGGCGGCACAGGAGGATCCACGCATTCAGTCATCGAATGGTTCGACGCATCCAACAGCGCGGACGGCGTTAAGAGAGCTCTGCTGCTGATGCTCGGTCTCCTCTGGACTTCAACAGAATAAGGAACAGCCATGGCAACGTTCGAACAATTCTTGACTTTCTTTCCAGACTTCTTGTTGAAGTTCCTCCTCGCGATCGTCTGCGGAGGTCTGATCGGAATCGAAAGAGAGCGGAAAGGAAAAGCAGCGGGTTTGCGGACGAACATTCTCATTTGTTTGGGGGCTACGCTCTATATGATTATCTCCGAGTACATCTCCAGAGCGACTGGTCAGCCGAGTGACCCGGGCAGAGTCGCAGCCCAAGTCGTGACGGGGATCGGCTTCATCGGAGCCGGAGCGATCATCCAGTCGCGAGGTACAATTACCGGACTCACGACCGCGGCAACGATCTGGGTGGTGGCTGCGATCGGATTGGCGATCGGGGCCGGCTTCCAGGAGATTGCAGTCCCCTTCACAGTGCTTGTTCTCATCACATTAACACTGCTTGGAAAGTTTGAACCCAAACTCCTCGGAAGATGCCACTATTCGACCTGTGAGATCGTACATCTCGACGACGGAGGGAAGACAGAAAGCGAGTTGCGTGATATCTTGGAAGATTACGACCTGTCGATGAGCAGCCAGATCGTGTCAAAGCACAAAGGGAAAGTCTACCGAACCCTCACCTACTGTGATAAACACCCAGCACACTACCGATTTATCTCAGACCTCTGGAGGTCGGGCGGTGTCGTTGAGGTGAAGACGAAGAGGTAAGTTACACCTTCCTCCCTACTGTCAGCATCACGCCGGTCAGAAGCAGAATCCCCGCAACGATCGATATCCAGGGCGAGAGCCCAAATGCTGTCGCTATATCCCCCACCAGCATCCCGATGATCGCAACCAAGACCGCATAGGGAAGCTGTGTCCGGACATGGTCAATATGATCACAAGCGGATGACATGGAGCTCAGGATCGTCGTATCTGAGATCGGCGAACAGTGATCGCCAAAAACTGCCCCGGCCAGCACGGAGCTGATGACGCCGTGGAGGATAATTTCGTACTCTGCGGCCTGCAGTCCCGCGTCGATGCTAAGATTATGGCCGAGTGGAATCACGAGCGGCATCATGATCGCCATCGTCCCCCAACTGGTCCCCGTGGCGAAGCTCGTCAACGCAGCAATCACAAAAGTCAATACTGGCAGCCACTGAGGCGCGATCGCCCCACGGAGAATTTGACCGAGATAGTCAGCGGTGTGACTTTCGTCAGTGACGGCACCGATCGACCAGGCCAAGACCAAGATGAGCATCGCGAAGAGCATCGAGCGAATCCCGCTGAACCACGCGTCCATTGACTGCACAAGGGTCAAGACACGCTCTCCCACTGACATGAACACTGCAACGAGACAGGCTGACAGGGATGCCCAGAGAAGAGCAGAATAGGAGTCGGAATTACTGATGATCATGCTGATGGTATACTCCGTTGACCCTGATCCACGGAGACTTTCCGTTCCCGTCACGTACAGTCGTAGACCTGCCACGACCAGGATGGTGAAAATCGGTATGATGCCGTTATACCACCGAGCCTTTACGTCTGCCCCTACAACTTCGCTGAGTAGCGTAGCGTCGGCAGCGGGCTGCGCCCCGTCGCGGATCAGCTTCCCTTCATACCGAGACCTCCGCTCTGCAGCCAGCATCGGTCCGAAGTCACGACCGGTAAGAGCGACGATGAAGACAAACGCCAAAGCAAGAATCGGATAGAACCGATAAGGAATGGTGTTCAGAAATACCGAGTAGGCATCTGCCGAGGAGCCGATGGCTTTCAATCCCTGATCGATCAGACCCAATTCGAAACCGATCCAAGTCGAGATGAGGAATACGCTCGACACCGTGGCTGCGCCGGAATCCACGATATAAGCAAGCTTTTCTCTGGAAATTTTCAGCCGATCGGTGATCGGGCGCATCAAATTCCCGACCACCAGGCAGTTGGCGTAATCGTCGAAGAACATGAGGATATCGAGCAGCCCCGTGGAAATTTGCACCCCTCGGGGCGTTTTGGCAAATCGAGTGACAAGATTTGCAATCCCGAGCGTCCCTCCGTTTCTCGTGATGATTCCTACCATGCCCCCGAACAACATACTGAACACAATGATCGACACATGATTCGGAGAACTGAGCGCGTTGACAACAAAATGGTCCGCGACGCGAAAAGTAGCAGCAATCACATTGTCACCAAAAATAAACACTGCCCCCAGCCAGATTCCGGCAACCAGCGCGATGACTACTTGCCGGATCACCAGTGCCAGAACGATCGCCAGAAGCGGAGGAAGAATGCTTACAATACCGGGAATGGCGCGAACGGATGCTCTTCCGATGACCGAACCGTGCTGAACGACGATCGAATCTGCCTTTTCAGAAACGATTGCACTCTTGGTGGCAAACACCCCTTCCGTCAACGAAATCGCGTCCGCGAGGACCCCACCCGGAGTGCGAACCGTGGCGCCTGTCATGGAGACTGACCCAGAATAGGTGGTCAACAGGTTCCCATCGGCGTTCAGTGCGCGGACCGAGAGTGGAAAATCTATACCTTTGAGGACTACAGTGGGGATTATGACCTCAAACGCCCCTAGAGTGTCCCGACTTTGTCGGGACTCCTGAGCGATGAGGGCGATCGGAACAATGAGATTCAGGAGGAATGCAGTGGTTCGGTACTTCACGATGAGTCGAAAATCTCTTGATCGGTTTTCCGGAGACGGTTGCACACTTCGCTGCCGATGTCAGCAAGTTGAGTTGTCAGCGAAAGTCCGATAGAAACGATAATCAGCGGTCGGAAGCCCTTTGCGATGTCACCGCTTCGGGACTAGGAGTTGTCCACAGGGTTCCCACCTGTCCGAGAATGTGAGACGAAACGGCGTACCCCCAGAAAACCATCCATGGCCATCCGACAAAGAGCGCGATCCATCCGAATCCGAAAACAAGCCCGCATACTAAAGTCGACAGCAGCACAGCCGGCAAGTACGTGCCAAAATTCTTTCTCACAAACTGGAAGATTTCGCCACCACGAAAGCACGCCGTAAAATCAGACGTACGGGCATATTGAATTTGCACAGCCGGTATCCAGATGAAAAACGCGAGGACCATCAGCCCAACAAGCAGTCCCGCCTCCCCATCCGAAAATGAACCCACGATCATGATTGGCACAGCATATACCAACACTGCGACCGCCAGCATGAATCCCTCTCCCAATTTTCGTCCGAGGTCGTCCCAATCCGCAAGTGGCTTCGCCTCACGACGCATTACTCTTCTCATGACCTCCAGCTGGTAGCCGGCGATAAAAAAGAACCCTATGATCAGGATACTGAGTAAGATGAATAACCCACCGACGAATATCTTCTTAAGCCAATCTTCGTCGCGAAACACGTACGAAAATGAGGTGCCAAAATCCATGCGGATACCTCCTTCCTGCCGTTGAACGCAGACGGGAATGCAGGACCTCCTCGGTAGCAAGACCGTTCCATTCCTGTTCTCTCTAATGAATACGGCGGAAACAAACAATTGTTCTGCATTCTCTGCACAAGGACTCCGACATTGAATAAAACCTGGCGCGAAGACCCGCAAGCCTAGCCCGGATCATGAATCGGCCTGGTGAGGAGAACTTCTGCATCCTCCGACGCGTTCTCCATGTCGACTTGGGCATCAGTGAAACTTTATCCTTCTTCCTTCATTTCTGCGCGGGATTTTCTCTCCCGATACAGTTGGCCCACTTCACCGCCGATTACAAACATGAAGCTTGAGTAGTACACCCAGACGAGCGTCACGAAGAGAAAGGCATACGTACCATAGATCTTTGCAAAGGGTTGAACCTCAGTAAGGTAGAGCGAAAAGGCTCGACTAGCTAGCTCCCAGAATATCCCCGTGGTCACCGCTGATATCAGTGCCACGCGCGGCGCTGGCATTTCATTCGGGATGAATCGGTATGCGATGTAGAACATCAGCGTGGTCAGGACGAACGAGATGACCGGCGATGTCAGACCGCCAATGGTCGTGCCGACATGGGGCCACGAGTTCAACACGGGAGACAACAACCGCTCAAGGACCGAGTATATCCACGTGAGTGAATTGGTAACAACGAACAGCACCCCAATCAAGATGACCGACAACGCGTCGCGAAGTGTTCCGATCAGAATGTTACCTGGATCCTTGGTCTTATAGACGCGGTGAAGCACCGTCCGGATCCCGCCGAAGAGCCAGGTCGTCGTCCAAATCAGCACGAGAATTCCCACAAGTCCCACCGAGGTCCGATACACGATGATGTCTGCGACCACTTGCTTGATGGTTTCCCGAATCTGTTCTCCGTAGGGCCCGACGGGAAATATCGTATCGAGGACAAGATCGATCCGCTGCAGCGCCAGGTCGGAGGAACTCAGGAAAATACCCACAGCGGAGGTCAAGAGAAGAACAAGTGGTAGAAGACAGAGGAGGACATCGAACGCGAGACCAGAGGAGAGAAACAGAATTTCGTCGTCGAAAAATTTCTTATAAAGGCCGTGGAGGTAGTAACGTATGCCTTCAAGAGGCCGCCCGAAGACGTTGGTCTTCGCACGAGTTGCAGTCATCAGGCAGATACCCTTATCGGTTGCTTCTTACAAAGGCTTGGGAACTCGAGCACCAGAATCTTTCGATTGTTAAGGTTCGAAACCGGCATTGCTTGCTCGGAGGAATTCAGGAAGTTCACTGTCGATTTTCGTGATGCCACCCGATGCCTTGCAGCCTTCGTGGCGGCTCGCTCAGGAGTCGAATGGAGTGGAGTCTCATGCGGGCAAAAAACTCCAATCCGATGTCGAGAAAGTCACCACCGATGATGTGCAACGTGAACTCTAAGCAAAATGCTCGAAAACGATAAAAAATTTCTTGATAGGATGCAACCGCACGAGCTGGGCGGGTATCGGTCAATCGATGATTTGAAGCCGTGCATACCGGAGGAGGAGCTTTTTAGTCCCGTACGCATCGAACACAACGACGGCACGAGCATCGTCTCCCGTTCCATAGACCTGGAGCACATACCCACGACCGAACGTGTCATGTTCAACCGTTACTCCAGCAGTTAGCGTACCGTGTGATGGCGATCCGCGTTCTTCGTCATCGTACACGATCCGAAGTCCTTTCTTCTTTGCGGTGACGCTTTTCGAACGTTGATGTCGTCCATGACCATCAAAAACAAAATCTGTCTCCTCCCGTAGTCTGCGATGCCGCGTCCGACCATCTACTTCTTCAGCAAGAATCGAGGTGGAATCGATTTCGTCGACGAAACGCGATTGGACCTGGTAGGACGATTCACCGAATCGGTAGCGCCTTCGCGCCAAACTGAGAAAGACTTTGCGCATCGCTCGCGTCACCCCGACATAGAACAGTCGTCGTTCCTCTTCGAGCTCGGATCGATCCTGGAGAGCAGCTTGCAACGGGAAAAGCCCTTCCTCCAGACCGGTGATGAACACCACCGGAAATTCCAAACCCTTCGCGCTGTGGACTGTCATCAGTGTCACGGAGTTCCGTTGATTATCCCACGTGTCCACATCCGAAATGAGTGATACTTCCTCTAGAAACGATTCGAGCGATGCATTCGGAACCTGGTCTGTAAACTCCGTGATGGCTGAGAGTAACTCCTGGACGTTCTCCCAGCGGGAGAGCGACTCCGTCGTCCCTTCCTGCTTGTAATCCTGGAGTATTCCGAGTTCATCGACGACCGCCCGGGCAAGTTCACTGGCTGATATCTCCTTTTTGAGTCGAACATACTTCTGGAGGAACCGCGCAAACTCATTCACGGAAGCCTTGGCTTTGTCGGAGAACGATACCAGGCGGACCACGTTCGTAACTGCTTCAAACAACGGAAGATGCCCTTCTCGTGCGAAGCCGTGCAATTTGGCAACCGCCATCTCTCCGATGCCACGTGGCGGATAGTTGATGATGCGAAGCAGACTCCCTTCGTCGGAAGGGTTCGCAATCACTTTCAAGTATGCGAGGACATCCTTGATCTCCTTCCGCTTGTAGAATTCCACCCCACCCACGATCGTGTACGGAATCCCTTCCCGCCGAAGAGCATCCTCGAGTGAACGGGATTGGGCGTTGGTCCGATAGAGAACAGCAAAATCCTTCAGGTCGAGCTTCTTGCTCACAGATTCATCGCGGATATGCTGGACGACGCCGTAGGCTTCATCTCGATCATCTTCGCAGACAAGCACCGTGACGAGTTCCCCCTCCTCGTTCTCCGTCCACAGTTCCTTGTGAATCCGTTCCACGTTTTGTTTGATCACACTATCAGCAGCCCTGAGGATCTTCTTGGTAGAACGGTAATTCTGCTCCAGTCGAAATTCTTGTGGAATGGTTTGCGAAGGGATTTGTTCCACGCTGGTGACAACGTCGACGGCTTGATACCAGAAACCCACCTCATTGATGTTGGATGAACTGCTCGCCACACCAATAACAGGCTGACCCACCGTACCAACGATGCGAAAACTGCTGTTGGAAACCGCTTCACCGCCGCTGCCAAGCACACTTTTGGGAATCTCAAATTGTCCCTCTTGTGCCCCAGCAGACTGATGACAAGTGGAACTGACAGCAAAGACTAACAGTGTAAAAATTGTCTTTATATGTTTCATTTGTATTCTCCTTATACTCACTCCAATCATTAATAGCAGTTATGGCTTTGGCTGCAAGAGTTTCTCCCGCCTCTCCTTCATCTTGTATTCCTCACTTAAAAGTATTGGCCGATTTCAATCAAATTGCCTGGTAAAGATACAAAAAAAAGGCGCGTGAGTCTAACACTTAAGTATCAAATTTTAACACTGTCGTAACATATAAGGGTTTTGGATGCTTTAGATGAACGCTAGAGACGTGGCCGAGAACCCTCGTATCATGGAATTTGCTGTACGTAAGTAGTTGTTTTTTAGTTTGTATTTTTTCCGAAAGTCGACTTTTCGGCTACGCTCTAGTAGAGCTATTTCCAATTAACACAGCAATAAAAATGTCATTGCGAGCAAAGCGAAGCAATCTCCTAACTCTAATAATAACGATGGATTGCTTCTTCGCACCGCTCCTTTTAAGGTTTTTAAGGACAGCCCTAATTGTCATGCTGGAAGCATCTTTTTACTGTACAGAAAAAAGCTCCCCGAAGCACAGTTTTTGCAGTTTATAAAAAAAGACTCTTCCAGAAAGACATGCCGGAGAGTGCTGTTCTTCCTGAAAGAAGGGTGCTGCAGCGCCATGTTGCGCTCGCAATGACAGTAACGATTAGAAGAAGAAAGTCTCTGTAGACTTCGTGCCTTCGCGGTTATTCACTTGCGTAATCAGAGGGTAATTGACCGAAAAGGTCGCGAAAGCATCTGGCGAAGTAGGAAAGATTGTTGAAGCCAACCTCGTAGGCAATCTCTGAGACTGTGCCACTGTGCTGCTTCAACAACTGGGCAGCGCGTTTCAATCGCATCGTGCGGATAAATTCACCAGTAGAATGGTCTGTGAGTGCTCGCAACTTGCGGTGCAGTTGCATTCGGCTCATGCCGACTTTTTTGGTAAATGTATCTGTACTGAAATCGGGATCGGACATTCGCTGTTCAATGACATCCATGACCCGCTTAAGAAATTGTTCATCCATAGAGCTGACGGCGATATCTCGGGGCTGCAAGGTCACCTCACGGCTGAAGCGTTCCCTTAACTTCCGCCGCTCCTCGATCAGGTTCTTTACTCGAATCTGAAGTTCCCTGGCATCGAAGGGTTTGGTCAAGTAGTCATCAGCACCAGTTTCCAGCCCTTTTACTTTGCTTTCTCCTGATGCCCGAGCGGTGAGCAGGATCACCGGGATGTGACTGGTCCGTTCATCGGTTTTGAGCTTATGGCACAATTCGAAACCGTCCATCCTCGGCATCATCACGTCGCTGATAATCAGGTCGGGAATGATCTCAACGGCTCGCTCAAAGCCCTCCACGCCGTCCCCTGCTTCTCTGACTCGATAGGCCTTGCCTAAAATTTCACGAATAAAGCCTCGCATATCATGGCTATCTTCAACGACGAGAACGATGGGCGCCCGATCATCAGACGGCGTTTCTTCCTCTTTGGTATGATAAGATTCAGCGTCAGGCGTCTCATACTCTTCAATTGGGATTAAATCGTAATCCACCGAATCTTTAACCACTTCTGCCTCCGGAGTTTCCGCAGCTATTTCAGCTTTTTTCAGCTGCTCCTTACCCAGTGGCAGGCGAACGATGAAGGTACTTCCACGGCCAGGCTGGCTGCAGACGTGGATTTCGCCGCTGTGGAGCTCTACCAGTTCTTTGGTAAGCGCCAACCCGATACCGGTGCCTTCCTGCCCCGTTGGATAAGCTTTATCAAACAAAGCTCGCTCTGTTGGACTGCTTTTATCCAACGGGGCAGGCTCTCGTCTGTGAGTGCTGTCCACTTGATAAAAGCGGTCGAAAATTTTGTCGATACAATCTGGCGGTATCCCTATTCCAGTGTCGGCAACGGTAATTTCGACGAATTCCACCTCCCCTTCTTTTCCCCCCTTTGTAACCTTTGTAAGGGGCGAACGGTCCACACTTACCGAAACCTTCCCGCCCTTTGGCGTAAATTTGACGGCATTAGAAAGCAGGTTGTACATGATTTTTTCAAGCTTATCGCGATCGAGGTAAACTGTAATCATTTGATGCGGAGCCACAAATCTTAGTGTGATCCGTTCGCGCTCCGCCAGCGATGCGAATTGAGAGACGATGGATTTGAGAAGACGGACGATATTTTCAGGTCTTGCCTGCAGAGACATGCGGCCCGCTTCCAGTTTGGAGAAATCCAAAAGCTGGTTGATCAAGCGAAGCAGCCGTTGGCCATTTCGCAGCATCATCCGAAATTGCTCTTTTGCATCGCCCTGGGAATCGCCAGATGTCAGCTTTTTTAGCGGCCCCAAGATCAGGGTGAGTGGCGTGCGGAACTCGTGTGAGATATTGGCAAAAAAGCGCGACTTCATCTGATCGAACTCCCGCAGCTTTTCGGCCTCAAATCGCTGTAGTTTCAAATCGTGTGCAAGACGTTCTCGATTTACTTCAAACCGTCGGATTCCGTAAAGCACGGCAACTATCAAAATCACGTAAACGGTATAGGCCCACCAAGTCTGCCACCAGGGCGGCGTGATGATGATTCGTACTGAAGTCCCTTCCTCATTCCAAATCCCATCATTATTTGAGCCTCTCACGCGGAAAACATATTCTCCCGGATCGAGATTGGTGTAAGTGGCAAAGCGTCTCGTGCCTGAATAAATCCAATCTTCATCAAATCCTTCCATCATGTAAGCATTTTGATTCTTTTCTGGAGCGTTGTAGTCCAATGCGGCAAATTCAAACGAAAACACATTATCTTTGTGGGAAAGCACGATTTCGTCCGTTACTGAGATGTGTTTCTGTAGTGGCGTTTCGCCCTGGGGTGAGATCTTCACTGATTCGTTAAAAATTTGGAAGCCCGTAATCACAAGCGGTGGGATGTGCGGATTATCCTTGATGCTGTCGGGGTAGAAGCTGTTAAAGCCATTGATGCCGCCAAAGAACATCTCGCCGCTGCGACTCTTATGATAAGCCCCCAGATTGAACTCATTGCTTTGCAATCCATCTTGCACATAATAATTCTTGAAGCTACCCT
>JBHHZW010000024.1:0-13083 GCA_046758305.1 Bacteroidota bacterium
GAACCTCCCTGTCTTCATCGCGCAATCTCTGAAGCAGCAGCGGAAGCCATTCTTCTTTCCGATCGAGGAACACATTCAGCTTGGAAATCGCAACCACGCGATCGGTAGGAAGCTTGCTGCCCAGCATGTGGATGGTGTGCTGGTAGGGATCTTCATGCCTCTTTCCGAGCAGAAAGAGCCCAAGGACAAAGATGGCAGTGAGACCGGTTGTCATCGCGGTTTTCAGGGAAGCACGATACTTACTCGGCGCGGTCTTGATGTATCGCCCGACGGCGGCAAGTATGAGCGCGATCGCCAGTAGAACCACGATGAGCGGACTCGTTGGAAGTCCCGTTTCCCAGGAAAGCTTGACGCCGATGAAGCTAATGATCGAGCCTGAAATCCAGCCGATCGCAAGTCGAACGCCGAGCCGGTCTGAGAACAGTATGGCTCCAACGGCTGGAATCACCAGGTAGCTGAAGACAAGAAACACGCCTGCGATTGCCACAGAGCTCGTGATGACGAAGCCGAAAGAGATGTAGAAGAGAAAATCCCAGAGCCGTACGTTCAATCCACTTGCTTCAGCTTGACCTGGCTTGAATGAAATAAGTATGAATTTGCCCCGGTAGAAGAAATGAAATGCGCCGATGATGGCGTAGAGGATTGCAGTCTTGAGAATGATCTCTCCACGGACCCAGAGAAGTTCTCCTTTGATGATGCGGTCCAGCTCCTGTGGACCAAGCGGACTGCGTGCAAGGACGAGGATGGTGGCGGCGAAGGCAACGGCATACACAATACCGATAATGGCCTCATGGGGGACTTTTTTCTCGCGCATCTTCGTGATAGAAAATATAAATGCACCAAGAAAGGTGAAGGCAAGTGAGTAGAGGTAAAGCATATTCGAATCTTTTCCGACCTCGTAGCCCAACAGGACACCCGTGATCGTCCCGAGAGCTGCGATTTGTGCAAGGGCGAGGTCGACGAAGATGACTTCGCGAGCGATGATGTGTACACCAAAATACGCGAGAATACCTGTTAGAACAAGACAGGCGGTCAGAGGCCATAGCATTGTCGAGGGGATGGAAAATATATGTTCCATTGGCGCCTCAGGTCGAATGTGATCAGGAAACTGCTCTTGTCAATTCCTCAATCAGGTACGATATGAGATTCTCGTAAGTATCCACTTCCTTCGAGGCCCCGACGTCGATGAAAGTGGTTATGATTTTCGCGCCGGTTTTCCTTGCGATGTATTCGGCAGCATGGCGAGGATAGAAATTGTCGTTGAGGATCAGTTTAATCCCTTCTCGTTTCATAAGATCTACAACGGCGTCGCGATGTTTTGGCGGTGGAGGAATACCAGGTTTCTCTTCAAGTTCAGTGACGATCTTGATGCGGAAGCGTGCGGCAAGATAAATGTAGGTTTTGTGGTACGAAATAACTTTCAAACCTCTCAGGGACTTCGCTCCATTCATCCAGCCGCCCAATTTGTTCTCGAGGTGTTTGGATCGCAACCATCTGTCCAAATCTCCACTTCGTGCCTTCCGTGACAGGATGTCGCCTCCTCGTTCCCCTAAGAACTTGATAAGCTCTTCTCCAAACATTTCGATATCGATGCGCTCTTTGAAATGCTTAAGTCTCTGGTGATAGTACTCGCCATTTGCTCTATCCAGCCGCTGGAGGCGCGCCGTGATGTTCTCAGCGATAATCTTGATGTTCAACGGGTCCAACCAGATATGGGGATTACCCTGCGGATGAATGTCGCCCCATGCGCGAGAAATCTCGAGGGGGAGCTCCAAGACCGGAACGTTGATGGAAGCGATCAATCTTCCTTCATAGGGAGATTGAATACGTGGGTTGCCGGACGCATCGACTACATTTTTTGCCCAGAGGTCAAGGTTCAAACCTGTCTCGATGAAGAGGTCTGCGCCCCGGGCAAGCTCGTTCATTCGGGGGGTCGGGCTCACGTAGTGTGGGTCTTGTTTCGGATTTACGAGGGCTGTCACGTCGATCTTCTCGCCACCGATTTGTTCTGCGACGTACTGCAGGTAACCAAGCGTCGTAATAACTTTCAGCTTTTTCTGGTTCGACGAGACTGGTGAATTCTCGGACTCAGCCACCAGAAGAAGAGTGAGCAAGAACAGAAGATTTTTCATAGTCACTTACCTTCTTGTTGTGATAACTGGTTGATCTGTTCGTTGTTATCTATTCACCCAATATGGTTCAACTGGATGGGAACCGAAGACAAAATTGATTTCAAAGAGCATCGTGTTCAATGGAGTGCTCCCGGGAAAATCGCTCTTCCGATGCTCGTACCCGAACCGCAACCGGAGGAATTCCGACGTGTAGTAGCTGAGATACCCGGCCCAAGCAGTCGTCGCCAAACTCGGGTCGTCTGGTTCTTCGACACGATCAAATCGTGCCCCAATGTAGAGCCACCAAGAAAGCTGGTATTGAGCGTACGTGAACCATCCGACAGGGTTGCGACGGCGTCCGGATTCAAATTGGTGGTCTCCGACAAAGAGTTCTCCTCCCGCGACGAACGAGCGGAATGACCCTCGTTCAGCAGGTCGCCATTTGTATGTGATATCTGCTCCGAGCAGCCTTGTTCGTGGAACCGCTCGAGCACGCTCATAGTATCCGCTCAGGCCCAACGTGAGAAAGTGTTCGTTGTTCCAGTCTTTGAACCAGTTGAGATGGCCGAGATATGCCGGTTGGGTCGCGCCTCGTTCCTCTGAAAAGGCGAGTTCTCCAGCACGCACGACATCGAGGTTCATCTCCAGAGTTGAACCGGGAATGGGAGAGGGGAGGAAGAAATCAAAATCAATCCCGATGGGGTTATACCCCGATTCGAAGAAATCGCCATGTTCGGTTCCGAGGTATTTTGAAACAACCAATGGCCGCGTGGTCCAAGGGACATCGTGCAGGTGAAGTCTGTTGTTGACACCAAGCGCTGCACGATATTTTCCGACTTTTACCTTTAGGCCAAGCGGTGCAGTTTCGAGAATCGGCAGACGCTTGAGGATTCCGTAGACTTCCTCCGGATCGACCTCGAAGCCGATCCCTGCTTCATCTTCCACGGCCAGGATCGCCACCGCCTCCGCATACGGATCAACCGGAGCGCGCAGGTCGACTTCGACCGAACGAAGGAACGGTCGATCATCGATCCGTATCTCACCCTCGGCATCGGTGGTCGGCTGATCATCGATACGTGCAGCGACATTGGTAAATACGGTGGTGCGTGGATTGAATGCCGTAGGTGCACCGGCCCGCGACACAGCTCCTATCTTTTTTTCAAGATCCTGCATTCTTTGTTCAAACCTCTCCTCGAGGTGCTCGATGTCCTCGTCGAGGTACGTAGAAGAAGCATTCTGTAGTCGGAGGGCATGAAGCTCTTGCTCGAGAAGCCTGATTTGTTGTTTGAGACTATCGACCTCCCGGACGAGGATCGTATCGTTGTACTGTCCATAGCTTGCGCAGGGGATAGTGAGGATAGCCAGCAGGAGCGTGAAATGTCGGATACTCATAGATCCTTCTCCAGTTCAGTTGGAACAACAGGTTGTTTGGACATCTAAGATGCTTTGCGACGCGCTTGGGCGTCCTCGGAGTTGAATGAAAGATGTGGCTCCTAGGAAAAGGATGGAGGAGGGGCGCGCTGTGAGAAACCCGCTAGGGCGGAACTCAGCTCGATCGACGTGTTCTGAATCGGGAGAGAACAGATCGGTACGAATTGTGCGTTTTGCCTCTCTACATGGAGAGCAGGAAACGATGAATGAATTCTTACGCAGACGGGACAACGGTAGGGAATTTTTCCTTCGGTAGAATCGCTGTCATAGGGAATTGAGGATTCTCCTACTGAACTCCGTTCCACATCCGGGAAGTGAAAGTGCGTGATTTCAAGGACCGGGAACGTGCACACGTACACAAACAGACCAAGAACGGGCATGTATTTCTTGGCGGCTCGTCTCATTTTCCACAGACCGGCAGGCTCATGAAGTTCATCCTATAATACTGAATCTTGGTCGGAAACGCAAGACCGCTGTTCCACACTCGGCCGAAGGTATAATCCTCAAGAACACAGCTGAAAAAAGACTTGTGGACACCATGAAGTCGTACACGAGCTTGTACCGATTCGCTGAACGGTTGGGTTAGAGATCCAATGTGGGGAGGTACTGCTTCGACTTTTGTTGTAATTCTTCTTCACTGCTTCAGATTGAATTTCGTTGAGCCTCCTGAGGAGAGTGATGTCGCAGAACGGATGAATCGAGGAAAAGGCTGATTCCGTTGCATCAGTTGAAGGGTTGGAAGGAGGGGATTGGAGGTGTCCGGGAGAAAAATATGTTGACTTTTTGGGTGGAAATTAATATAATTGTAGCCGTTATATTCATCCAGTGCCATCAAACAGCCCACTGAGGAGGAACCAACACTGATGGATTACGCCGGTTTTGTACTCTTCTTTCTCCAGGCTCCCACGCCGGAGGATCAAGGCGTGATAAACGTCTTGGTGCAGAAATTTATTGAGGGTGGCTTCTTCATGTGGCCTATCCTTGCGTGTTTGATCCTCGGGCTGGCTTTTGCATTTGAAAGGTTCTGGACGCTGAACAAAGCCACGGTCAATATTCGCAAATTCATCGTTGATGTAAAGAAAGCCTTGGACGATGGTGGAGTAGATCGCGCGGTCAAAGTGTGCGCCAATACTCGAGGTCCCGTTGCGAGTGTCTTCCAGGCAGGGTTGCTACGAGTGCACGAAGGGATTGAAGCTGCGGAGAAAGCAATCATCGCCTATGGAGGCATCGAGATGGCCTTCCTCGAAAAAGGTCTCGTTTGGATGTCGTTGTTCATTACGCTAGCTCCGATGCTCGGGTTCACAGGGACAGTGTACGGGATGATCCAGGCGTTCGATGCAATCAAAGAGGCCAGAAACATCTCCCCTGAAATTGTCGCTGGCGGGATTTCCATTGCTCTGCTGACGACCTTATCGGGACTGGTCGTGGCGATGATCCTTCAGACATTTTACAATTATTTTGTTTCGCGGATCGACCGATTGGTGTCTGACATGGAAGAAAGCTCGATTGAATTGATCGACTCACTGGCCTTGATGCACCAGGGGAAGAAAGTCTCCACTCCAGGAGAGACGAAAGGAAAACGATAGAGTTCCTTTTGACGTATTGCAGAAGGGAAATCTATGATTCGTAAGCAGAAACGAGGCGGGGCGGAAATCCCGACCGCCTCGATGGCGGACATCGCATTCCTGATGATGGTTTTTTTCTTGGTGACAACGACCTTCGATGTGGACACGGGCATCGGTCTTGTCTTGCCTCCGCATATCGAAGAGGCTGAGCAAGTCAAGATCAAGAAAGAGAACATTGCTAACGTTCTCGTGAACAAAGAGGGACAGGTGCTTCTCGACGGGGATTTGGTTGTTATTAGCCAGATCAAAGAAATCCTCAAGTCAAAAATCAAGAAAAACGATAAGCTCATCATATCGGTGAAGACAGATCGCGAAACGTCCTATGAGATTTACATTGCGGTCATGGACGAGCTGAAGGAGAACTACTATGAATTGCGAGAGGAATTTTCAAGGCAGAAATTTGGTCTAGGACTAAGACATCTTACAAAAGCTCAACTCCGCGAGGTGCGGAAGGCAGTCCCTCAGCGTATTTCACTTGCTGAACCTGAAAAAACCTTTTAAGTGAGGCTTGAGGGAAGATGAAATTCCAGAAAAAGCAAGCCCAGACAAAACAGCAAATTCCGACTGCTTCGCTGCCGGATATGATCTTCATTCTGCTCATTTTTTTCATGGTTACCACCGTGTTGAAGGAGTACACCATTAAAGTTAAGTTCACACTACCATCTGCGAAGCAAATCGAAAAGATCGACAATAAACGGCTGATTTCCTATATCTGGGTGGGTCGAGACGGTCGAATTCAGATTGATGACAACATCGTGTACGTCGGGGACATCCAGAGCATCATGTACAGGAAGCGGCAGGAGCAGCCGAATGTTATCGTCTCGCTCCGAATTGACCAAGGGTCGAGGATGGGAATCGTGACAGACATTCAACAACAGCTCCGGAAGGCGGACGCGCTGAGAATAAACTATTCAGCGATGCAGAAAATTTGATACTTGACAAGATCGTCTGTCAAAACACCACAGGCAGGTTCGAACAGCGGACGTTTACCTGCCTTTTTGTTTTTTTGCGAGGAACGCTTCTGTGGCTGCCTGCCTGTGAGGAAATCCGAGGGGAAGGTAGCGGCAGCCTGATCCAGAATTCTTCGATCAACATGGTAAGGAATCAACCTTGTCCTATGTGGTAGACATCGTCATCGTCCTTGTGCTGCTTTTCTTCGGGTTTCTCGGATTCCGGGATGGCTTTGTAAAGAAAAGCTTTGCCATCGCTGCGCTCTTGATTGCCATTGTCGCCGCGACAAAATTCATGACTCCGCTCGGCGAATTCTTGATAACAGTATCCGCCCTGCCCGGAGATGTTGCGCTCACGGTTGCTTTTGTACTCATTTTCGTCGGCGTCATGATGCTCGAACGTGTCATTTATGGTTTCCGTGAAGAAGAATCCGGTGTGTTTTTCATCTCGGACAAGGTCGCTGCAATTTGGTTAGGATTTCTCGAGGGAGCTGCTGTTGTGAGTCTTGTTCTGGTTCTGCTGGGAGTATTCGAAATTCCTTCAGCTGAGACTCAACAGCGATCGGTTTTCTACAAACGCCTGGTGGGATTCGCTCCCTGGATCTACGATAACATCGTGGGGGTTCTTCCTCAGTCCAACGAATTCTACGAGGAACTCGGCAAGAATTTCGAGAAATTCCGTGTAGTGGCGCCGTGATGAAGAGGCGGTAGAGCCCTTCGACCAAGATGAAGCCGTACAATTTTCTCGATGCACTGACAAAACTCGAATTCGAAAAGGTTACGATTCGGATACGTGATTATTGTTCCTCAGATCTTGGCCGTGAGCTCGTAGACGAACTTCGACCCTCAAGCGACTGTCCGTCCCTTCAGCTCGAGCTTTCTCGGGTCACTGAATGCAAGAGCATACTTGAGGCGGATGACCCGCTTCCAATTGATGGCATTCGAGACATCCGTACTGCCCTCCACCGTTCCGCGATTGAAGGTAGTTTTCTATCTCCTCAGGAGCTCTTAGCGGTCGGGAGCACACTGAACACCTCACGGCTAATCAAGGCATTTCTTCGCAAGCGCACTCCGCAGTATCCGTTGCTTTGGAAGCTCGGGGACGGTCTGTTCGTGGACAGGGTCATCGAGTTTAACATCGAACAGGCTATCGGCAACGAAGGAAAGGTAAAGGACTCGGCGAGCAAGGACCTAAAGGAGATTCGGAGACAAATCATCGTAACTTACAGCAATCTGAGGAGTAAGTTGGAATCAATTCTCCGAGTAGCTACAAAAGAAGGTCTTGCACAGGATGAGATTATTACGACCAGGGATGGTCGGATGGTTATCCCGGTCAAAGTGGAACACAAACACCACGTTCCGGGCTTTATCCACAGCAGCTCCGCAAGCGGCGCGACCGTCTTCGTTGAACCAGCGGAAACGCTCGAGTTGAACAATGAAATCAGAACCTTGCTCTTCCAAGAACAACGCGAGATCGAGAGAATCCTTCGTACGTTAACACAGCAAGTGCGGGAGGTTCGTATTCACCTCGTTGAGTCACTCGGCCTCCTTGCGGAACTAGATTTCTTCTATGCAAAGGGAAGGTATTCTATCGAGATCCTCGGTTCACAGCCCATCGTGAAGGAATCGGGCGCACTCGTGCTCAGAGAAGCTCGACATCCGATCCTGTTGCAAAAGCACAAATATGATGAGGTGATACCCCTAACGGTCACATTGGGTGATCGCTTTAAGACCCTTATCATCAGTGGTCCTAACGCGGGTGGCAAAAGTGTTGCGTTGAAAACAGTTGGACTCCTCTCCCTGATGGTTCAGTGTGGCATTCATGTGCCGGCTTCGCCAGATTCCGAGTTCCGGGCCTTTGACGGAGTTTTCGTCGATATTGGGGACGAACAGTCAATTGAAAACGACCTTAGCACGTTTACGTCTCACCTTGTGCGGCTCAAGGATATACTTACCCAAGCTGATGAAGACGGCTTGGTGCTCATCGACGAGATAGGGGCAGGGACTGACCCGACAGAGGGCGGGGCACTGGCTGCAGCGGTGCTAGAGGAGCTAACGCGAAGAGAGGTCTACACGGTCGCAACGACGCACCACGGTGCGCTCAAAGTGTTTGCCGAAGAAACGAATGGGGTGGAGAACGGGGCAATGGAGTTTGACCAATCCACGCTCACACCGACGTACCGATTCAGCATAGGCGTTCCTGGGAGCAGCTATGCACTCGAGATCGCGAAGCGGCTCGGCATCCCGAAAACGACACTGGAGAAAGCGAAAGAGTTGCTGGGAGAGCAGGCCACGAGACTTGAGAAACTTCTTATCAACTTAGAGGCACGGACCCAGAAGCAGAAGCATAACATAGACGCCCTGGAACGGGAGAAATCACGACTGCAGGGGCTAATCTTAGTTTATGAAAACAAGGTTTACTCGTTGGATAAAGCGACCAAATCCATAAAAGCTCAAGCAGTCCTTGAGGCTGAGGAACTCATCCAGAGAACCAATGCGACCATCGAACGACTGATCAAGGATATCCGAGAAAAGCAAGCGGAACGAACTGTCGTGCGTGAAAATCGGAAGCAACTCCAACAGGTCCGAGACAATGTCGATACGATAAAACGGACGCTGCTCACAGGGAAGAAGTCGGATCAGCTCCAACAACTCGAACTTGGCACAGGGGTCAGGATAAGAGGGACAAGTGAGATAGGGGAGCTAGTGGCGATAGAGGGTCCCGGTGCTGTTGTCCTTTTTGGGAGCATGAGGACGAAGATATCGATGTCTGAGTTGGAGGTGATCAATGACACCGCTCCTAGGACAACCTCCAAGATGTCTGGGCTTGCGGAATTGTCGATGGTGCCGGTCACAAGGGAGATAGACCTTCGCGGAATGACGGGTGAAGAGGCTCTGGCGGCAGTCGATAAGTTTCTCGATAAGGCAGTCATCGCCGGACTCCACCGTGTAGACATCATACACGGGAAAGGTACGGGAGCGCTCCGAAAGGAAGTCACGAAATTCCTCACTGCTCACCCCCACGTCAAGTCTCACCGACTGGGAGAGTGGAATGAAGGTGGTTCTGGTGTTACTATGGTCGAGCTTGTGGATTAGCTTAAGACAGAAGTACTTAGCCCAATCCGAATGAAGTCGATTCGAAGAATATTGATTGCAAACAGAGGAGAGATTGCGGTTAGGATTATCCGAACCTGCAAGGAGGTGGGGCTTGAAACTATCGCGGTGTATTCAGAGGCGGATAAACACTCTCTTCACGCTCAGATCGCTGACGAATCCTATCTCCTGGGTGCTGCTCCCGCTGCACAAAGTTATCTCGACATTGACAAAATCATATCCGTTGCCCGCCAGACTCGCTGTGATGCTATTCATCCGGGCTATGGTTTTCTTTCTGAGAACGCGGATTTCGCCGAGGCTGTGTCACGTGAGGGTATCTCCTTCGTGGGTCCGCCCTGCACCGCGATTCGAGCAATGGGCGATAAACCTCGAGCGCGAGAAATGGCAAGAAAGGCCGGTGTTCCGGTAGTCCCTGGAGTTGATCGGGCAACGGAGCGGGACGAAGATATTATTCGGGCGGCTCGGGACCTTGGGTATCCTGTTCTTGTCAAAGCTTCGGCGGGTGGGGGCGGAAAGGGGATGCGGATTATTCTTTCAGAGGAAGAGCTCTCCTCTGCGGTCCGAGCTGCGCGCTCTGAGGCACGATCGGCTTTTGGTGATGATCGCGTATATCTTGAAAAGTATCTCAAGAACCCTTGCCATATTGAATTCCAGCTGCTGGCAGATGTCCACGGGAATGTCATTCATCTCGGAGAGCGTGAGTGCTCAATACAGCGTCGATATCAGAAAATCATTGAAGAATCTCCTTCGGTTCATTTGTCTCAGACCCTTAGAGCCTCGATGGCGAAAGCCGCGGTACTCGTGGTGAAAACTTGCGGTTATGTCAATGCCGGTACGATCGAGTTTCTTCTCGACCAAGATTCCAATTTCTATTTTCTTGAGGTGAACACTCGGCTTCAGGTTGAGCATACAGTGACAGAAATGGTGACCGGAATCGATATGGTGAGCGCACAGCTGAGAATTGCTCAAGGTGAGCGGCTTCCCCTGACCCAACAGGAGATTCGCAGTCGCGGCCACGCCATCGAGTGTCGTATTTACGCGGAGGATCCGTTTAATTCCTTTTTTCCATCGATGGGCAAGATCACTCGCCTTCGGCCAGCGCTCGGTCCGGGAGTACGAGAGGATTGCGGAGTTGAGGAGGGTTCGGAGATAACGGTCCACTACGATCCTCTGATATCAAAGCTCATATCGTGGTCGGAGACGCGACAGGGTGCGATAGCACGAATGAAGAGAGCACTACAGGAGTACCAACTGTCTGGCGTTGAAACCACTATACCGTTCTGTCTCTACGTGATGGACCATCCGGATTTCCAAGCAGGAACGTACGACACCTTTTTCGTGGAGAACCATTTTCAGGCGGATTCCTTAAAGCTCGACGATCATTTAAGCGTTGTTGCAGCGGTGACTTCAGCATGTTTTGCCGAGTGGAAGAAAAGGACGGCATCCACTGTGCTCCCGGCTGCCAACGGGCGGGCGCAGTCGAAATGGAAGTCGAAGCGACTTGACATGTCCGATTGGATAGAATGAGGTGATCATGGCGAAGTACTTTGCCAGAATTGGTGAAGCAACGTATGAGTTAGACATTAGAGACGGGAAAGAATTAACAGTAGACGGAAAAGGTTATTCGCTTGATTATCAAGCGATTGACCCTGGTGTTTTTGTGGTGAGACTCAACTCAAGAAACTATCGGGTTCTGTTGGAGTCAGGGGATGGGGAATTGATGCACGTTCGGGTGCTGGGCCGCTCGTACAGCGTCCATCTCCAAAGTGAGTTCCATCGGCGGCTTGAATTGGCCAGCCGAGGTGCATCGGCGACACATGCGAAGACCGAAGTTCGTGCTCCTATGGCAGGCCTCATTGTAGGAGTGAGGGTGCAGGCAGGGGATCGGGTGCAGCCGGGAAGCACCTTGCTTATTCTCGAAGCGATGAAGATGGAGAATGAGATCCGATCAGTTCATGATGGGAATGTGGTGGAGGTTCGGGTCCGGGAAGGTTCGGCGGTTGAAAAAGGAGAGATTCTTGTCAAGTTTCAGTGACGACTGCAGTGAATAGTGACTGTTCACTGTTACCTTCATGCAAATAAATAACGAGTTTTTGCATCTCACGGTCGAGAGGCTGTTGGGAAGGACGCAACCCGACGGAGGCGTAACCGTTCGCAGCCGAGGTGGTTATCGTAAGACCCACATAGGTTTTCTGATGATCATCATCGTAGGGCAAGCTGTAGCAGGAGGACTTCAAATCAATGAGCAGAGTGCGACGGCGATGTCGATGGGTGGTGCATTCGTTGCGGTTGCGAGCAATCCGTCGGCAATTTATTTTAACCCTGCGGGATTGTCCTTCCAAAAGGGAACGAAGTTTTTGTTAGGGACCACGGTCATCGTAACGCGACCGGCATTTCGCGGAGTGTTTCCTGCAGTCGATGAGACGAGGATGGAAAACAGCGTTTCCTTTCCTTCCTATTTCTACGTCACTCACACGTTTGAGAGCGGAGTGGGACTTGGTTTCGGTATGTACAATCCGTTCGGTTTGAGGACAGAGTGGCGAGATGACTGGGTGGGCAGGTTCTTAACGACGAGGGCAGAATTACAGACGTTCTATTTGAATCCTTCGATCTCCTACAAGATTGGGACAACCATCTCGATTGGAGGGGGAATCAATTACCTCCTAGGATCAGCTGAATTGCAGCGACGAGTGGATCTTTCCCCGGGAGAGGGACACGTGAAATTAGAGGGTGATGGAAACGCAGTGACTGTAAATATTGGCTTTCTCTTCAGACCATCCGCTCGCTGGTCGTTCGGGGTTTCATGGAGGAGACGTGCGAGCCTCGACATCGACGGAACGGGAACGTTTAGCGCGCTTCCAGATTCTCTTGTTCCAGAATTCCCTGGCGGCGATGTCTCAGTGGTCATCGAGCTGCCGGATAACATATCCTCTGGGTTCGCTTACAGTCCAAACGATGATTGGGTATTTACCGCAGAGTTTCAGTGGATTGGTTGGTCAATCCTTGATTCTGTGAACTTCAATTTTAATACAACGACATCACTTCAGAAGGACATTCGAATCGTCGAAAACTGGGTTGATGGTTGGCTTCTTCGGGTGGGTGGAGAGTATCGACTCAGCAGTGTGTGGAAGGTACGAGCAGGATACTATTATGATTCTGCTCCCAGCATCGATAAATTTCTCAATCCGATCCTACCGGAATCAGATCGAATGGGATTCAACGTGGGTGCGGGATACAAAGTAAGCGATAATCTCTTCATCGATGTATCGTTTGTGTATGTGCGATCGAACGAGCGAGAAATCACGAACTCACTGGTTGAATATGATCCTATTAGGCCTGGAGCATTTTTCAACGGAACATACAATTCCTCCGCCAGTATGTTCGCATTAAACCTAGGGTACAATCTCTGATGGCGACCAACGATCCCAACGATGCTATCGAGGAAATCCTGAACGTTGTTGGCGAGAAGAAAAGTCATTGGACGGAGAGATTTTCGTTTAGGAGCTTTCTTTCCTAACAGTGACTTGGATGAAGCTATGCAGCAAATCTGATTTCTCCAGATTGAGTGATTCTTTACCGAAAGACTTCTCGCAAATGAGTAAGGAGCGATCCGTATGCCTGAGCTGAGACAGAGTCGCGCGACAAAAGACTGGGTTATCGTAGCCACAGAGCGGGCAATGCGTCCCCGGGATTTTGTTAGGACCAGCCCGCGAAACCATCTGCCGGAGCACGATAGCACATGCCCTTTTTGTCCTGGCAATGAACACATGACGCCTCCTGAGATTCTTGCCTTCCGGAGCGGTCTTTCGGAATCCAACACGAAGGGATGGAGGCTCAGGATTACCTCCAACA